>CBDUOS010000124.1:0-10070 GCA_965368905.1 uncultured Bdellovibrionales bacterium
GTGAATTCAGAAAGGGTTACTATTACAAAGGTGGTGACCCGAAGGATAAGAATAACTGGGTGAAGCCTCCAGAAGTTGGAGAGACTCGCTCAGGTTTTTCTTATAAAGGTGGTGCCCCATTTGATAAGGCGTCCTGGGAGCCGATACAGGCCGAAACAAAGCAAGCTGGAATGCCTGGGGAAGCTCAGGCTCGTGGATTTTTGACCGGAGTTTCCGATTCGGCGACTTTGGGATATCTACCGCAAATTGCTGGAAATATCGAAGCGGCCGTTGGTGAAGCTGGTGAATTAGTGGGATTGGCCGAGCCTAAAACCTTTGGTCAACGCCGAGATGAGGTCATTCAGCGATTTGAAGACTATGAACAAAAAACCCGCGAAGACGCTCCTGTGGCTTCAACAGTGGGCGATATCGCAGGGTATTTCGCACCAGCTAAGGGTATTGGAATGCTCGCAAAAGGAGGGGCTGGTCTCCTTCGATCTAAGGGTATGTTGGACGTGGCTACGAAAGCTCCAAAGGCTCTTCAAACAGCAGGAAAAATCGCTGGCGTAGGGGCCGAATCTGCGGCGATTGCTGGCCTACAGGACCAAGAGGGTGGGGCTGAGGAAAGGCTCCACAACGCAGGACAGGCGTTTCTGACGGGCTCTGCTTTTGCCGGAGGTGGCAAAGCTTTAGGTGCCGCTGGTGACGAGCTCATGCAAGCCGCCAAGGGTATGAGAATCAAGGGCGCTGGAGCCATGCTAAAAGACTTCAGAAACCTATTCGATAAGGGGAAAGTCGACGAATTGTCGACATATTTAAAGGAAAAAGGGTTGGTTGGTGCCGGATCCTCAGTGGCTTCCGTGGCCAAAAAAGCCCAGGCTTTAAAAGAAAAGGCAGGAAAAGAATTGGCCAGCCTTTATAAGCAGGCTCAGACTAAATTAGCCGATCCAAAATTTGCTGATAAATTAGATTCTGCTCAAGCCTTCGAAAAAGCTGGATTCAGTCCTCGGTTTCAAAAGGATGAGATTTTGTCCTTCGTTAGAAAAGGATTGGGTGATGAGGTTGGTGCCAGAAATGGAATTACTCAAGTTTCCAATTACCTAGACGACCTTGTGTCGAAATATGGGGATGAAATCGACATAGTAAGTGCCAGAAATATAAAATCTGCAATCGACAGGAATATAAATTATTCAAGAAACCCTCTCTCCCCTGATCCTATTAAGGAGCAAGCGTTCAAACAGCTTCGAAGGTATGTGAATCAGCGAATTGATGACCAAGTAAGCCTTTTGGATAAGGTATTGGATGGGTCTGGAAAAACAGCTTTAAAGCAGCTCAATAAAGACTATGGGAACGCTGCCACAGTTCTAGATATGGCCACTGACAAGTTCGCTCGTGAGACTTCTAATAGGCTCATGGGTCTATCAGAACAGATCATGGGTGGGGCCGCTGGACTTGGTTATGGAATGTACACAGGCGATCCGGTTAAGGCCGTTGGATACGGACTTCTGGGTGCTGGGGCCTCTCGGTTTGGCAAAAAGTACGGACCTGGACTTGGGGCACCACTTATGGAAGGTGGGGGTCGCATGATTCAACGAGGTGGTGGACTCTTGCAACAAGCAGCTCCAGGACTCGCTCCGACGTTCCAAAAGGATGCCCCATGAACGAGTTTTTAGGTGTCGGAACTGGTGGATCCATATTAAAGAATTTCTACCAACCACAACAGCCTATGTCTTACCTCCAGACCGCTTTAAAAAAGCGTCGTCGTCGTAAAATGCAACAATACGGAATGGAGCCAAACGACATGGGAATGATCGAAAATTCCAACATGGGTTACGCTAAAATGCGTGGATTTCTCTAGGATTGAACTAAAGCCAATAGAGCGTTGAATTGACCGCGAACATTCGTGTTTGCAGCACTTGAAGCCGCCACCATCCTTATATCCGCATTTTTTGGAACAATTAAAAACGGTCTCAAATCAAACCTGTAAGTATTGGTTCCGGTAGTTCGAAGAGTGAAATCATATTTTGGCTTAAATACACCACCCTTTTCTCTTATCTGAATTTCAATATCTACATTTGCAGTTGAGCCTCTATTAATGGAGGCCATTCCAGACGTAATGAGTCCGTAATCTACGTTTGAAAATGTGGTCGCAGCTTTTTCGCTTTGGTTTCTTCCTGCTTCAATAATTATATGAACATCACTATCAGTATCAGGCGTTCCACTAGTGATATTTCCATCTTCATATATGAACACATTTCCAAGAAGTGAGTTTGATCCATTGTTTTCAGCTCTACTTACTCTAGCCAAAGGAGTGGACAAAGTTACTTTGTTTTGACCATCTAGAGTTGCTGTTTGAACGACAAAAGTAAAGTTTCCAGAGCCGTCTACGGTGTGCCCCTCGATACGAATGTCTTGAGTATCAGAAGCGTTAGAGCTTGAAATCGTATCAATAGAGTTTGCGCTCACATAAGTTTCATGCGCCTCACTACCAGCTAGTGACATGATCGTTTCTGCATTGCTGGCATCAATGTCGCTATTTCTTCCGAATTTAATAATTGATTTAGGCTTCACTTTTACGATGTCGCCATAGGTGAACATAATTTCTGCTTCAGCGTGTTTGATCCAAAAATCTAGATCACTGTTTCCACCACCAATATTTCCTGAAAACATAATTATCTCCCTGCTGTGTAACCTAGCATGGCCTGAACGGTACAAGTGGCACCCACGGCCGCAAGATAAAAAGAAGCAGGACCATCTATAGAAACTGCTTCAGAATCTCCCATTAAGTAACCTTCAGAGGCTATATTTGACTCTCCAGGAACTATGGCCAGCGATCCACCGCTGAATTTTCTTAAAATCCACTTATTTTGGTAAGCCGCAGGAGATACCTGCAAGTTGGCTGAAAGACCAACCACCAAGAGAGTGGCACCAACAGAATGAGTTTTTAGACTTGATCCCATGCCCAATTCTCACAGCAATTGTCGAAAAAAACAATTACTCTTCGAATTCTTCCTGGGTTTCTAGCATTTCGTTGTACTGCTTCACTGCATCAAGTTTGGTTTTCATCAAATCATTGATTTGGCGTCCAATGACAACGGCCGTCTGGACCTTATCGATATCAGGAGTCTTTATCTCCACGTCTGGATCGTTTTTGAACATTCCTCTCATTAACGAGTGCAAGTCTCTCGCGGTAGAGTCGATCAAGATCAGCGAACGATCTATCTCCTCGTTCAAATTCTCGCAGGGCCTGTTCCAGACCTCGGTATGGTTCACGTCGGATTCTGGCCTGATAGATCTGCTCTCGGATACGATCGGCATTTTTTCTGTAGTATTCTCTTTGTTTGGCATTGATTTGTTCCCCTCGTTTTTGCCGCTGACGAGCCTTGGACTCTCTCTCCTGGCGTCTGCTTCTCTCCAAAGACCCATTGCGCTTTTCTCTCCTTCGTTTAAGAATCTCGTGTCTATTCTTAGACTCATATTCTCTTTTCTCTTTTAGCCTTTTTTTCTACGATCTTCGATTTGCTCCTTTGTTCGCCACGCGCCGGAGTACCAAATCCTTCCATCTTCACGGACTTTCACGTTTCCCCCAAAAAAAAGCCTCCCATTTCTGAGAGGCTTTCAAACTTATGGTGCAAGGCCCTTAGTTATGCTGGATTGATACCAGTCCGACCATCAGTGATTCCTTCGGCTCTTGGAGAACTTTCTGGGAAATCCACTGGGCTGATAGAATCAGACATAACCAATAGGTTTCTCATTTTTGAAATATACTGGCGCTGTCTTCCTTCGTCAAAAGAAACCATTCCACTAGGAGCACGACTAGAAGAAGAATTTGCATTCTCTTTTCTAGCTAGATCCATCAAAGTGGCCAGCATATTTAAAGACTCGTTTTCCACTTTTACAAGAGGTGGAAACTCTACCAACTCGTATGCATCTGGATGACTTTCAGGAAGATCGACTTGTGGTTGTGCCACAATCCAATCAAGGATCTGAACCATTCGATCCAAATAAGTTAGCAACCTAGCTTTATCCGCATCACGGATCATAGAAAGGTTTGCGCTTTGAGCTTTTTGTACTTCTTCGATATATCGACAGTACTCGTTGTGAACCATACGCACGTCATGGTTGTGTGTTTGCATATTCTCCCCCTATAGGTAGATTTGGTTTTACTTCTTGGCCAAGAATAACTCGTCCTCTCTCCAACCTATTACCTTCTGTGAATACGCAATTATACAACAAAAAAATACTTTTTGAATGACGTGTCATAGTTCCGCACTTAAGTCCGATGCCTGTTTCAGGCGAATATGCCCAGTTGAGAAAAGCTGCCTTTATTTCGTTTTGCGTCATAGGGATGCGCTCAATCGCTTTCTGGACCGTTTCAAAGTCCTTCCGGTCGGCAAACTTCATCAAGTAGATCAAAAATGCGATGAGTATAGCACTTAAAACTATATTAACGGCCGTCCATAGCCGAGGGAACCGTCCTGAATCGTCTTTAGAATAAATGGGGAGTGGATCTCTGTGAAACCTTCCTATTTCATTATCTACTGCTGCCTTAGCGGCGTTAAAAGCTTTTTGAGCTTGGGCGTCTAATTGGGAACCTAATTGTGCGCCTTGATATGCTCCTGATCTTCTTGCTTCAGCGTATGTTTGCAGTTTATCCATCTCACACCATCCCGTTTTGTTTTTTCAAAGTTCTATTTTCAGCTTCTAAATATTTAAGTCGATCGGCCATAGCTCGATCGAAGTCTTGATTGTTTGGTTTTTCTAATTTCAAAGGCTTTTCAGAAGGCTTTAAGCTCCCCATCACTTCTACCCCTAAAAGCATGGCCACATGGGTATGGGTTCGCTTCTTTTCTGAATCAAAGTCCGTGCAGCTCCCGTCTTCGGTTTGGTTTCCGAATACGACGACCCCTTGTTCATTTAAAACTTGGTTGCATCTTTTAGCGCAAAGTTTCGCTTGGTCCTCTGTCAAAAAATCTGTGAAGTTTGTGTAGTGATAAAACATCGATCCCCCTATTGTCCAAGCGGCACAAAGAGAATGCCGATCCACATAAATATAAAAACAAATGCGACGACAATTACGACGCCTAAAAATACTTTGAATGCCTCCCAAATCATTAGCATAAAGCCTCCTGCGGTTTGGGGACGACATACCTCGAAACAATGTTTATTTGTAATGGAAAATCTGGATTGCAGTTTTTTCATCGCCAGTGTCAAAAATCTTTTCAGCAACTAACCTTTGGATAATTCGATCGTCTTTGATGATGCCCATTTTTGTCAAAACGTCCTGCGGCCCTTCGACCAGATTGGATACATCCGGTTCGGCACGGCGATTTTTGAAATAGAACTGAATGTGGAATTCTATTTTTTCGGTAATCATCGGAACCCGACGTTTAGCAAGAGTGAGCTCTGCGACTCTTTGCCAAAAAAGGAATTGTTGGGAATATTTGGCTCTCTTTTTGGATCCGTAACCCACCACCCGTTGAGTGTTTTTCTTGACCATACAACGACCAGGGATCTCGCATACAAAAATAGGGCTCATTCTAAATCCTTTACAGTTTGTAATTTTTTCAGGACGTTCGATGCGCTTTCGAGTTGAGCCTTATCACGTGAAGCAGGGAGTTCTGGGGGTCGGTCCAAGTTTCCGATTATAGCCTTCTTGCGGAGGGTCAATGCAAGCTCTCTGTACTGAGCTTGCAGATTAGGTATCATGTGGTTTCGCATATTGCGGCACATCTCGGCCCAGCCTCCCTGCATTTTAACTACCTCCCAGCCGAGGTCGCCAATGTACGCCTTGGCCTCTTCCTGGTTGCTGTATCCGTACTTGGGCACGGCAGCGATTATGCGCCCAGCCACCTCCTTGGACTCCTCTTCAGGGGAGAGGGCCGGATGACAGACTGCCAAAATCTGGGCTGGGAGAGGGAACCTACGCAGCGTCTCGTCTACGAGGATCAATTCTCCGGCGCGTTTAAGCTCTTCTACGGTAACTTGCCTAAGAACCTTCAAATACGCCTTCAGACGGGTATCTGTGAGCGTTTCTCCGAAAACCTCGGCCATGCCTATTAAAACTTCAGCTTTCGTATTCATCAAAGGCTCCTTCCTGCGCTTTTCTGTAAAGCTCTGCATTAGCGTCAGATCGTTGCTGTGCAAAGGATTTCGACCGACCAAAATCTTGAGATGTTCCGGTTTCATCACTCAACCAGTCTCTCCACTCGGTTATAAACGTAGAAAATTGTTTAATAAATTCCTTCGGCCTTCGCTCCCTTTTGCAGAAATCCACATAGTTATCCACAGCCCTGCCAAAATCTTCTAAATCTTTTTCGTTTTTGATTTGAGTCTTGAGGCGTTTAATCCCAACGGACTTGCCTTCTTTTCGTGGATATCGACTGTAAATAAATTCTATTTTTTGTTTCGGAAAATTAATGAATTTATCCTTTTCCTTTTCCTTTTCCTTAACCTTATCCATTTCCATTTCCATTTCCTTTTCTTTATCTATGTCCTTATCCTTAACCCCTTGCAAGGGGCTTGTAAGCCCCATACTAACCCCTAATTTTTCAAGCCGAGTTAGAACAGATTGATGAACACGATTTGTTGGGTTCAAACCTCCATATTGAAAGTCGATGAAGGATTCGATGAAAAGCTTTTTGCCAGAATCCAGCCATTGAACCTTGTCTCCAAAAGCATTGCTTATATCGTCAGCAGTCACATCACATCCGACCTGGAAAGATAGGAGCTTCATATTTACATCCCAAATCCCTGCATGATCGCAATTGTCGCATATATATATCCAGACCAATTTCATCTTCATTTCAAGGTCGTGAAATAAGGGCTTGGCCCATTTTTCTGTATCTGTAAAACGCTTTGCCACGGTGTGCTTCTCCCCTCGTATTTGAAAAGTTCTCATTCCTAATAAAATTAAAATTTGCAAGTGCCTGGATGGATAGAACCATTCGTGTCGTTTCTGGATCCTATACGCATTAAAATATCGATGAAGGACTGATTCGGCATCTACTGCCTGATAATCCTCCTTAAACTCGTAAACAGATATAAGCTCGAAATTTGGAAATTTATTGATGTGTCTTATTGACCTTCTTTTTGGATCCCAGCTTCTCCCTATTTTGATCCAATTGGACCCAAAAGGCCCATTTCTACCAAAATAAACAAAGGCTGGAGTTGAGCAAAATGCCATATTCCCCCCATGTTGTTTTTCTAGATGACGCACGAATATCGTTGAAAATGCCGGATGGCTGTGGGATAAATGTGACGTCTTAAATGCTGATGCGGTTTTAGAAAAAGGCTCGATGATTGTCGAGCCTTTTCTTTTACGCTCTGAGGCGTTTTGAGAAATCACGCTCCATTTCATCGAATATTATTTCTGGATCAAGTTCCAAAATTTTAGCCAATTGGCGCACCTTTTTCGGTGGTGGGTCCGATATACCCCTCTCCCAATTCGATATAAATTGGGGAGAGCCGTATCCAAGTTTTTCTGAAATTTCCTGTTGCTTTATTCCTAATTCTATTCGCCTAGTTTTTAGCAAATTTGCTAGTGGCATCACTCTCCTCCTTTACAAATATTATTTCTTCACAGTTTTTAGATATTTTTATAAGCCGGTCTTCTGGAATCTCCTCCATCATGTGCTTATAGCCGTAGTGAATGAATTGAAATGCCAATCCTTTTGCTGCCCCTACTTGGGCACCAGAAAACCCAAGAGAAGGATCTAGTTTATCGGCCGCAGCTTCTACAATATCTTGGTATTCCTGTGGGTATTCGCTCTGCCCTTCAGTAATATTAAATTTAATGTCTTCGGGTGATTCCTTAAGAATTTCAAAAATCAATTTCTGAATGGCCATTTCATATCCATATCCCATGCCACCCATACTTCCGCTATAAACTTGATCACCATTTTCCCATTTATTTGATAACTCTTTCCAAGTAATATTAAATATGCTCATTAAAACGGCTCCTCTGTTTCAGCGTCTTTGTTTGAGTCTAAGAAAACTGCTTTGTGGGCAATCACCTCAGTTGTGTATTTTTTTACTCCTTGCTTATCTTCCCATGACCTTGTGACCACTCTCCCCTCAATCATGCACATAGAACCTTTTCTAAGGTACTGCACACAAAGGTCTGCCAATTTGTCGAAACATACGACCTGGAGCCACTCAGTTTTTTTGTTTTCCCCGAATCCTTCATTTACAGCTAATGGAAACTTACTAACTTGTGATCCACTAACTGTCGCTTTGGACTCTACATCCGCCCCCAGGCGACCTATTGCTATTAATTTTTGATACATTATTCCCTCTCCGGTTCTGTGTTCATTATTGTGTCTATAAGTTCATTGTACTGTTTGACGTTCAACTCTTTGCTACTTTTGATTTTAAATATTTTTTCTGCATATTTAGATACGTCTTCCTTCGTCCAATCAGTTTGATTCATTATGGCGTGAAGCCTAGATAACTGAGCTGGAGTCACTTTCTTTTTAGATAGGTCCTCGTTTGTTTTTTTGCTCTGAGGAGGAGCTTTAACCGTAGTGGTCATCTGCTCTTTATCATCAGGGTCTTTCATATCTTCCGTAGGAATCAAGAAAGTATGAATTAGCATTTGTTTAAACGCCATAGCATCGCACTGGGAGCTTGATTTATCTCCCCAATCAATACTTTCTGCAGGGAAGGTTGTTGAATGCCAGGACCCGTCTTCAGCCGTGAAAGTAAACTTCCACATTTGCTCTCTATGCGTTCCAAGAGTTCCCTTTTGGCTTTTAACTTCTCTGATTTGATTTGATATCAATTCCCTAGAAATCACCAGCCCTTGCTCTGCCAATATTGGTTGCAGCATATTGTAAACGTCATAAATGTGCCTAGCCTTATATCTCTGCATATTGGTCATCGACACAGCCTTTAGCTTTTTGCCGACTTCAGCCATAGCTTTAAATACTTTCGGATTCTTGGGCATTTCTCGAATGATACCCATTTCCTTTGCTTGTTGTTCGTCCATTAATTCTCCTCGTCGTATTTTTTCTCATCCATTAAATCTTTTACAGCCCATGCAATTTCATTCCTCCACCCTCTGAGCATTTTTAGAATATAAAGTCTAGCTTCTTTTCTCGTTCTAAAGCCGATCCAGGAGTTTGACATGATATCGTCTATCTCCATGAATTGATCAGTTTCATAAAGTTCGTCGAGTAATGACTTCAGATTGGAAGATAAAACGATTTGGTAATTTCCGTTTTCACTCCAATGGCCAAGCCATTTATCTGGTGGAAGCTGCTCGGAAGGCTTCATTACTTGTCTTTTTTCACAAGGTATCGGCGAACACTAAGGCTTTCCTCCAGGTGCGCTCCAGGGACATTACCTCCACCCTTTATTTTTTGTAAAATTGAGTCTTTCACAATTTTGTATTCAATAACTTTCTCTTTGAATTCATCCGGTATCACGTCGTTATCATCGATGATTACCTTTGGCTTCATATTCGCCAATTTGAATCGGTACGTTTCCCCTCTGACCTCGTCGACTTCCATCTCTTTCATTCCCCACTTCAATCGCTCCTTAAGTCTTTCCTCGGCCATTTTGCAAGATTTTGCAGCGTCTAGCATAATACTGGCTTTAGATTTCCATTTGTCGGCCGCATCTTTGAAGTGTTCCATTATGAAGGCATATCCATCCACCTTCTCGCTGAAATCGGTCTCCCATTCGGATAGGAGCTTTTCAACATTATCGTCAATCTCACCACCGGACTCTATGAGGGCCGCTTCTATATCAGCAGCAATCAATACGAATTCAGATAGCGTTTTTTCTTGGCTCATTTTCTCTCCTTTGTTTTTTGGCAATACATAAAGTGGTGTCGCACCCTTTGCAACGACCAAACAAATAAATAAACTTTCTTCTCTCAACTCTGTAGGGGGAGTGTGTGTCTTTTGTATTAATTACTTTGTCGCATTCTTCGCAAAATTCTCGTTTTGTTTTCATATTCCCTCCTAATATAGAACTTCAGTTGGATTCCAGGAAAAGCCACTCAAATGGAGGCTGGTCCCGAAATATTGGTGGTTTGAAAAAAGTGAAAACTTTACTTGGTCAGGAAAGCCAGGGCATCCGGCAAA
>CBDUOS010000125.1:0-10063 GCA_965368905.1 uncultured Bdellovibrionales bacterium
AATCGAGGCGGCACAGCGCGGTATCGCCGATGGCCAGAGCCCGTTCGGATGCGCGATCGCACGCGACGACAAAGTTTTGGCAGTCGCTCACAATACGGTTGTCGCTTCGACAGACATCACAGCCCACGCTGAAATCAATGCGATTAAATCGATTGGTGATCAAAGCTTGCTTGAAGGGGCCTCTCTCTACGTCACTTTAGAGCCTTGTTCGCACCGTGGAAAAACTCCGCCATGTACAGAAACAATTATTGAAGCCAAGATCGCAAATGTCTTTTATGGAACCAAGGACCCGAACCCACAGGTGGCAGGAAAGGGACTAGAGAGGCTCAAGACTAGTGGGATCAAGGTGGAACACTTTGGCCGCTACGAACCCGCTTGTTTGGAAATATGCGAGCAATTTATTTACCACATTCAAAACCAGAGACCCTTTGTCGCATTGAAAGTTGGGACCAGCCTTGACGGAAAAATTGCTTTGAAATCTGGCGAAAGCCAATGGATCACTGGGGAAGAAGCTCGCAACCATGGCAGGCAATTACGTGCTCATTACGATGCCACTCTAATAGGAGCAGGTACATTCGAATATGATAATCCCAAATTGGATTTTCGTGGAACCGGTTTTGAGGGGCAAAAGCAAAACAAAGTGGTTTTGTTAGACCCTAAAGGAAAAGCCGCCGATAAGTTTAAAGACAGTAATCTTCATAAAATTCATGGGGCGAAAAACGTTTATGTCCTAACCCGGGTGGATCATGTTTCTAAGTGGGCGAAAAACTTGAATCCTGTCATTACGTGGGAGGCGACACAGCAAGGCTGGGACCAAGCACTTAAAAACCTATATCAAAAAGGTATTCATTCCCTCTATGTTGAGGGAGGCTCCTATGTGTTTAGTCAATTTTTACATTACAATTTAGCGCAAAAAATCTACCTTTTCCAGTCTCCTAAGATTTTGGGAGATGGGGTGAGTTGGACAAAATATCTTGCAAGCCCTTCTCTGAAAGAAGTGCCAGTTGTGAAAAACTGGCACTCGATTCCGATTGGAGAAGATCGTTTAAATATCGCGTATTTTTAGTCAGCTTGAAAATAGCTAGGGTCGAAGCGTCTGTTTAGAATTCGGTTTCGAATCTTCAACAACTCTCGAAAAACCTCGGGTCGACTGGGCAATCCTTTTGAATATGCCGATTTTTGCCCTTTGTTGTTCTCGATAGACATACTATAGTGAACATAATCTTCAAACCTTTTACCTTGTAACTCAGAGGCTCGGAAGATTAAGCGAGTGATGATCCCAGTTCCAATTGATCGAAACAATGGATCTTGCTGTAAGAAAACTAAGTTTTGCCATTGCATTTCATAATTCTGATTGAGGGCGTCTCCTAAAATCAAAGGGACGCGTTCTTTTATTTTTCGAACACTTCTTGCGTTGGCCTGAAGGATGCAGTTTTTTCGTGCGTGAGAGGATGCGGCATTGTTGCACTCTTTGACGTTTTGAACGGGGCTATCATCCAAATCAATATCGCCATAATCGCGATTGGAAACGCCATTGATCGATTGGTCTTCAAAAACAGAATCTATAAAAGTGTCAATTACAGTTTGTATCTGTGTATTTGATAGAGTAGCAGCAAGTCCAAGCGCTCGTTTTGAAATGACAATATCAAGATCGATAAAGACCTCGTCATTGGCGTACTTTGGAAGTTCATCATAAACGAACCCACGAACTCCAGGTCCAATGGGGTTGTCTTTGGCATCTCTTTCGGGACCGTGAATCCAGGCAGGAAGCATTTTATGGATGCGTCCAGCGATTTGAGCGATATCACTACTTATGAATAGGCTGCCGGCGTGAAAATTGTTGTCAGTTTCTTCGTAAGAAAAATTCAGCTCCATAAAGTCTTTAATCGCCATGTGAGGGTGTAATTCAAAAAGTATATTGGCCTCCCCTCTGCGTCTTTCTTCATTACCGAAAGCCAACCAGCCGCCGAAACTTTCATCAAAGTTGGTGGTGGAGATACGATAAAATTGGTTGTAGTCCTGTCGGGGATCCACAGTTAGGCGAATATTCTGTTCCACATAGCTGGTGCGGTTAGACAAACGAATCAACCGAATATTGATATGTCCACCCGATGAGTGATTAGAGAATTGGGTTTCAGACTTCACAACACGACGAATTCTAGCTTGATCCTCAGAAAGGTGTGCATCGGCTCTAGCAAGAGCTTCGGTTTCGGTTAAATGTAAAGTCAATGTATCGCGGACACTTTGATCTCCGCCAGCCAAGGGGTTCACGACTCGAGCCACATCCATAGCCTGCCAATTTCTATAGTTCATGAATTGATTGTAAGCAGAGGCTGCAGCAGGATCACTTAAATCGAAAAGATACTCAATAGCAAAAATCTTCCCATTGGCCATGTTCGAGAGGTCGACTTTGAAGAAAGTGTCGGGAATAATACGGTCGGCCAACTTGTCGACGTGGGGAATATCAAAAGAATCTAAAACAAAACTTCTGTGCAACCCCATGCCTATATTGCGAGTGGTTTGCTTGAGACTCGAAGCGCGAACGTAGACTCTGTCTCGTCCGCGTTTATAAACCTCAATCTGAAAGTCGCCATAAAACACACGCGTGAACCCGGCCCTTAGATCAACCAGCCCGAGATCTGTCCCGACGCCTGCGTTGGCTGAAATAGCGCCACGCATTTGGTATCGGAAGTAGTCTCCGCTTTGTAATTGTCTCGCTCTTTCCGCAGTAATGGGCACTCGATTGCCCGTGATCAGGCGATTGTTATCGAATATGTAGGGAGGATTCCTTACGAGGTTGAAAGCCGCCAGTTGTGAATCAAACTGACGAATAAACTCGCCATTTAAACCGGCTGTCGTCGAGCCACCGACAGTTAGAATACCAGGGTTGATTTGGTTTCCTAGACGAAAACGGAATCGCAAGGGTTCTGAACGTGAATAGGTGTCTCCATCATCGTTAGGAAAGACACGAATACCAGAACCCACTCTTATATTTACATGGTCTCCCACATCCTGGTTGAACAAGTCGAAACTTAAGTCCACGTTCTGAGTAGCAATCTTGTCTCGGATTTTGTTACCGAGGGTCTCAGCCTGAGCTTGTGGTAGGCCAATTATTAAGGCAAGGGCAATGAGTAGAGTTTTCATTAGTTTCCTTTATTGCTGTTAGCGGTAATCTTCGGCCATCCTTTCGGGTTTGTTGCTGAAAACTTCAGGGCGTTTTACTTTATCATCAGGCCAGGTTTGCGAAATGAACTTTAGTAGGCGTTGTGAGTGATAACTGTCATTGCAAGAGTACAGGGGCGTAAAATCTTGGCTTGCAACCTCGGGATTTCCACCGATAGCGAAATCTTTGTCACCTCTCTCTGGATCATTAAGGTTACGGGATTGGGTGGTGAGGTTGGCTCCGAGAAGCAATTGGATGTCTCGATATCTGTCCAAGTTCATTCCTGAACTATCTTTAAAATCCTTCAGTTTGTCTTCCTCATTCATTGTGGACTGATGCACGAAAACCTTTTCCTCCGCAAACTCACATGTGATTTTAGCATCAATACGGCTTTTTTCAGCCTTTCCTGTAATGTAAGCTGACAGTTCGTCTAAAAAGGCCAGTTCCTCATCTTTTTTCGGCTTCTCATTTCTTTCGAAAAGGACAGGAGCATCATCTTCAGCAAGGAGTTGGGCCATGCCAAACTCATTGTTTCCACTCATTAGTTCGTACTCTGTGGTGGTTAATTTTACATAAGACTCATTGCCATACTGAACTTTACCGTCGATCACCACTAAGTTAATATCTTTCTCCATGGTGTCTGCAACTAAGTTCTTATAGGGATCATGGCTGTCCAATTTGCTAGCGACGATCAAAGACCCCATGGCTTTGACAGCGATTGTTCCGACGCCGCCTTCAGATTCTCCATTTTCCCATTTATCACCACTGGTTCCTTGCCAGTGATTGATCATTTTCGCTGGATTTTCTGTCACCATCATATAGAGAGCGCGGTAAATAGAGTTTTCCGCGCCGGGCATTTTGGCAACGGCGTTACTTTTGTTAGTGGACTCTAGATAATCCAGAGCAATTTTCATCTCTTCTAAAGGACCTTTTGAACCGGTGGGAAGCCAGTCTGATCCCATCGCAAGAATAACATCTTTCTCAATAGCCAATTCTACATCAAGAGTTTGGTTGTACAAAAGAAGGTTTGAAAATGGCGACCAAATGATGCCCATCTGTTTTTCAGACATGTCGGCCAAGTGTTCAGAAGAGATTCCGACGCCGTGAACAAAATTCACCCCTTTCTTGTTCATTCCTAAGAGTTTCACAATTTCATATTCTTTTTGATTGTAGGGATCGTCGCGTCGGCCCTCAGAGAGATGAGCAATAATCGCGGCTCCATTTCCGTTGGTAATTTTATCAGCGTATTGCTTTTTGCTCGCGATCGATTTGTGCACCCAATAGACATAGCGAACAAACTTTTCAGGAAGCTGGTCGATAGGAACTTTTTTATTGCAGGCAGCTTCGAGTTTGTCGCGATCTTTTAAAACGTCAATGCCTTCATCCGACATCGTGTCCTCTGCACTAAATGGTCGTCCTAGGAGTTTGTCAGCGTGGCAATATTCGTTGATGACCTGAGCTAAAGATTCTTCATAGGATTTTCCGGAGTCAATCAACGGTTTAAGAGTTTTCCATACAAAAACCATATCGTTTGGAATAACCAAGTCTGTAGGTGCCTGAACATTTTCCTTGTTAGAACGAGGAAAAGCTTCACTACCTTCCACTTGATGAATTGCAAAATTGTCCACGCAGTGGCTGGGACCTTGCAGATAAGTGGTTCCGACTACCATGGCTTGTAGTTCTGACCAGCGAAAGGCCGCACAAGAAACAGGTGCACCATACCCGATCCAAGGGTTCATATTGTTACTGACAGCTTTCTTATAATTGCTCCAGGCACGCCATTCGAAGCGATTGGCAAATTGTCCATGGGCTTCTTTCCAGACTGCCAGGTTATTTTGTTTTGTATGGTTGTGAAGATCGATTAAACCAGGATAGATCACATCAAATTGGCCGGTGACTTTATTTTTTAAGGATATAAATGTCACTCCTGATTTCTCTTTCAATCGCTCAATATTAGTGGGGTTTGATTCGATTTCTTCAATGATGCCGGTTTCCTGGTTAATGACAATAGCGACATGCTCGTAGCCATCGCTATTGGTGTTGTGGTCAACATACTGGTCGGCAACATCACCCTCCAGGATTAGGTAATTAGCCAAGGCTGGTAAGCTTGCGAGAGTTAAAAATGAAACGAAAATTATTTTTTTCAATGTAATCATCCCGTTCTCCTTACCAAGTCTCTTTGATTTCGCTCATTAACTTTTGAATCACATCGAAACCAACCTCTAAGCGCATAGCGATTTCAAAGGCCTCGTCAGCGCCGTCGATTTCTCCCGTATCAGGTAGGTCAACGGATTCTAAGGCACCAGCGACAACTTGGTATTGAGTCGATTCTGTGTTGGATAAATCGATGATCTCTGATTTTACATTCTCGATTTCTTGCTTATCTATTTGCTGCCCGGCGATCTGAGTGAGGCGATTCATGAAACTTTTTATGGCTTCCTCATTTGAGGAACTTTTGACTTGAACTAGGTGTGGAGACATTTCTTTAACCAGTGCACCAAGAATCATTAAGGTCACTTGCTTCTTTTGTTTTGCCATTTCAGCAGCAATTTCAGAGTGACTAGTTAAAAGAGCTTTGTAACGCCCAGAGTAGTGTTTGATGTATCGCCAGGCTCTTTTAAACTTTATATCAACCTCGGCACCTGCGGTTTGTGCCACACTTCCAATTATAATGGATTTTTCTAAAATTGGTTGAATCGAATTCTCCATAATTTCGGCGACCGCAACATACTGAGCGAAATATTTGATCACCGGAGCGATCTGGGGATCATTCATGGAGTCTGCGTTTAAAGTGGCACTCTCTGCAACAGGCAGCCAATACTTTGGATTTTCGCTGTTCATAAAGATTGAAGTGGTGTTCATAGCGTCGTTAAAAGCACGTAAGGTAACCTTGGTTGCAAAATCAGCCATATGGAAATAAGGGTTTCCTTTGGTTGGTAAGATGTCAGTCATTCTTAAAATGAGCATTCGACTTTGCGCAATTTTCCAACGTAACGTTTGCTTGGCAATGTCATCTTCACTGATCTGATCCATTGCTTCTTGTCGGCCAATGGAGGGGTCATTCGCAAAACTTTGTAGTGAGAAACCTAAAGCAATCAAGAGCACCAAGAATGGACGAATCATTGTTGAGGTGGAAAAGGGGGGCATTCAAACTCCTTCAAAAGTGACGCAATAATCACTGGTTTTTTTAATGCTTCAAACTAACATTTTTCGGCGAGATTTCGGTGGTTTACTGGCTTTTTTGAAAAGGTTTCAGGAGTGTCTAATGTTTATGTAAAATAGATTTACAAGAGGGTCTAAAACCAATTCAATCTTAACAAAATAACGACAGAATTTGTCCATTAGGGGCTTAATCGTCCAAGTGTTCTTCTAATTTACTTTCCCAAAGATCGAACAACTCGATTAGCTTCGGGGCCAGATTCAACCCTTTCCGAGTGAGTTTGATCAAACGCTGGCGACGATCATTGGTGGAATTTTCAGAGCGAATAAGGCCGTGTTGGAGCAAGTTTTTAATGGCATGACTGATTTGGTCTTTTGGCAGATATAAGGTTTCTGCCAGTTGCTGGGGGCTAACGGACCCAGGTTTTTCAAAGAATGCAGCCAGAAGAACTAAAGATTCATTAAAATTGAGGCCCTTTGTTCTCACTTCACCTCGTAGGGGCTGAATATAATTTTGGTAGTGGGCGAGTGTGGCCATTAGATGACTTTTTCCCATAAACTCTTGGAATCTCATACCTTACCTCGTGATCGTTGGATTTGAATATAATTGATAAAATCAATAGTTGAAATAATCAACTAAATCAACTGGAAAGCCCTAAAATTTCTTAAGAGTTTCTTGTCTTTTCTCCTCCGGGTTGGCAAAACAAGGAATTAAAAGTGAAGTGTATTACACCCCATTACTCGCATAGAATTGAGGATTTTTGAGATGAGCAATTTCAATTTATCGGCCACTTTAGAAGTTTATAAACAACCTTTTATGGATTTGCTTTTTCAAGCCCATCAAGTTCATAGAGAGCATCACAACTTAAATCATATTCAGAAGTGCTCCTTGCTTTCCATTAAAACTGGAGGCTGCCCAGAAAATTGTTCTTATTGCCCTCAATCAGCGCATTACAAAACAAATTTGAAAAAAGAAAGTTTGATGGATCTAGCTGAAGTGGAAGCCGCAATTGCTGATGCCAAATCGCAAGGTGCTGAACGTTTTTGTATGGGAGCAGCTTGGCGAGAGGTAAGAGACGGAGAACAATTCGATCAGGTTATCGAAATGGTTAAGAAGGTGAAAGAAAACGATATGGAAGCCTGCGTGACGTTGGGGATGTTGACGAAAGAACAAGCGCAAAAACTAAAAGATGCGGGTTTGGATGCTTACAATCACAACCTTGATACAAGTCGAGAGTTTTACGATAAAATTATTCAAACTCGGACTTATGATGATCGACTGAATACTATTGCAAATGTCAGTGCAGCTGGAATTTCAGTTTGCAGTGGTGGAATTCTTGGTATGGGTGAAAGCGATGAAGACCGTTGTGCCATGTTGATTGAATTGGCCAACTTAGATCCTCAGCCAGAGTCAGTGCCGATCAATTTGCTAATTCCGGTTGAGGGGACTCCTCTAGAGGAGCAAACTCCAGTGGATCCACTGGAGTTGGTTCGCACAATCGCAACGGCGAGAATCTTGATGCCTCAATCTAGAATTCGATTATCGGCAGGGCGAAAGGAAATGTCGCGTGAGACTCAAACTCTGGCTTATTTTGCCGGAGCGAGTTCGATCTTTTTGGGAGATAAACTGCTGACAAGAGACAATCCAGAGGTCGGTGTTGATGCAACTTTGTTTAAAGATTTAGGACTGCAAGATCAATTGCAATAAGGTTTATGAAATTTTCTGAGCATTTTGCAAAACTGGAATCAAATTGGCGTAATCAAGATCGGTGGCGCCAACTATCTGCCCCGCAAGGAATAGACTTTTGCTCCAATGACTACCTGGGCTTTGCTCTTCGACAAGATTTGCGAGCGAAAATTATAAATCGTTTACAAGAATCAACGTTGGGCTCTACCGGATCTCGATTATTGAGAGGCCATAACGAACACACCGAAAAATTTGAAAGTAGACTAGCTCTGTTTTCAAACTGTGAGGCCAGTTTGTTTTTTCCCTCTGGGTACCAAGCGAATTTGGCTCTCTTTTCAGGGCTGCTGCGACAGAAGGCTGTGGTGTTTTCGGATGAACGTAATCATGCATCCATTATTGATGGAATCCGGTTATCGGGGTGTGAAAAATACATTTGGCCGCACAATGATCTCAATCATTTGGAAATGTTATTAAAACAAAAAGTAAGGTCGGACAGTCTCAATGTTGTTGCCGTAGAGAGTATCTATTCCATGATCGGGGACTTTGCACCATTACAAGAATTGGTTGAGTTATGTGAAAAGTATGGAGCCTGTTTGATTGTCGATGAAGCCCATGCAACCGGGCTGTACGGATATCAAGGTGGTGGAAGAGTCGACGCCCTTGGGTTGAATAAAAGAGTGTTTGCGAAAGTGCATACAGCAGGAAAGGCACTCGGTGTAAGTGGTGCTTGGGTTGCTGGCCCCAAGGCACTGATGAGCTTGTTAGTGAACCAGTCTCGTCCTTTTATTTACTCGACAGCTCCAGCAGCTTACCAACAGGTGGCGTGTGATGAGGCGATCTCCACGATTGTTTCTGAGTACTCACAACTGAAGATTGAGTTTCAAAACAAGATTCTTAGGTTTCAACGGTTTCTGTTGAACTTAACCGAAACAACCTCTTGTCAGGTTTCCGGCTATGAAAGTCCGATCACGGCATTGATTTGTGGTCGTAATGACAAGGCCCTCGGGATAGCGAATGCTCTTAAAAAAGAAGGTTTTGATGTTAGGGCTATTCGCCCGCCTTCCGTCCCAGAAGGTGGGGCGTTGTTGCGACTGACTCTTCCCTTGAGCCGGACAGAAGCCGAAATTTCGTCGCTGCAAAAAGTATTAACTGAAGTCTTGGCTGGTTCCTCATGAAAGAAATCTTTGTTGCGGGGACCGATACCAATGTTGGAAAAACTTTTGTTTCACGCCTCTTACTTAAGGGCTTACAGAAGTACTGTCCAGTGACCTATTACAAGCCCATACAAGCTGGATCTCCTACAGACTTTGATGAAATTGAGAGCAGTTGCACTGAAGTGACTATCAAACAAAGCACCTACAACTTAAAGTGGCCAGCTTCACCCGATCGATCAGCAGCCAAAGAGTCTGTGACGATCGAAATTGATCAGATCTTGCAAGATTGGCAGAAAAGACCCAACCAGTTCCACATCGTTGAAGGGGCTGGTGGTTTGATGGTTCCTATCAACGAAAATGAAGAGATAATTGATCTGATTCAAGATATGAAAATCCCTTGTGTTCTTGTTGCCTCGACAAAGCTGGGAACAATCAATCACACATTGTTGTCGGCTCGTGCTTTGCAAAGTCGCTCGATACCAATTTTGGGTTTAATTTTGAATGGACCCTTCGATGATGGCTTAGCGGAATTGCTATCAAAAAGAACGGACTTACCAATCCTTTTTGAGGTCCCTGCGTTTGAAAACACAGAAAACTCATCATTAGAGAAGTGGATGTCAGAAAGTGATGATTTTCGGGGTTGTATCGACTTTCTATTGCAAGAACATTCGCCTTTGACTACAGCAACAGAGTTAAAGCAATTAGATCAAGAGTTTGTTTGGCACCCTTTCACTCAACATGGAATCGTGAAAAATCATCCTGTGGTAACTTCTGCCCAAGGGACTTATCTTCAGATTGGGAACCATCGAGTGATTGATGGTATTTCCTCGTGGTGGGTTAACCTTTTGGGGCATGGGCGTCCTGAGATTGTAGAAGCCATAGCTGAACAGACTCGAACAT
>CBDUOS010000126.1:0-10005 GCA_965368905.1 uncultured Bdellovibrionales bacterium
CCCATTGTCGGAGTCTGTCATCCACTCTCCACCTTGCGAATCTTTTACCAAGACTTGAGCGGTGGCTGGGATGTCAGTCTCCCAAGAGACGACAACTTGTGTCTCACCTTGTTTCTCGATAGAAAAGTTTAAAATTTTAGCGTTGGTTCCCTCTGTACACGGATTAAAAATGGAACTGTTGGGTAACTCCCAGTTGTCGGTAGCAATAGGCTTCCAACCTCGCGCCAATAAATCTGTATAATTCTTTTGCGGCTCAGAATTGTTATTGTAATTAAAATACCGTTCGTTTCCTTGTTTGCCACACTCTTTATCTTGTCCGGCTTGTCCGTCAATTCTTCGCCACATGGGAATCAAAGAAATATGTTGGCGTGGACCTTGAAAATATTCCAAGCGCACATCAAGAGCCGTATCTTTGCTCATAGTCACCTTTGTGCTCGAGCAGCCGAAACGCGTGGGATGAAGTCCATCATTGTCGACAATAATATGTTCGTCACCGTCTATATCAATCACCTTCAAAAGGGCACCATCGTCTGACAACAAAGCCAATTCGTAATCTCCCTCTTCATCATCAGGTCCTAACTTCAAAACGGATTTAAAACGTAAAGCGAAGTATTCAATCAACTCTTCTCCGTCATCATTTTTAATCATCGATCCTGTTTGCGAAGGAAATCCTGTATCAAAAACCCGAGTGGGAACGTTCAACTCAGTAAAAAACAAATCTTGAGTGGAACGAGTGCCTTGATCAAAGAAGTCTTGCACCTGACTGTGCTGATGCACCGTTTGATCAAGATAAAAGAGCTCAGCAATCAAACCATCATCCAAGCCGGGGTTCCCAGAACCTCCCATAGGATCACAAACCACTTTGTTCAATTTGAAGGAATTAACATTTAAATGGTGAAACTCCACCTGTGGCTCATTGTCTGAAGGCTGATAAGCCTCTACTGAACTGGTCTCTCCACCTGAACAGGCAGCGATTGCGAACAGACCTAATATTAGGGTGAAAATGTTAAAATATTGATTCCATCTGTACATCTCATTCATCCTCGATCGAGAGTTCTTCACTTCATACAGTTTAGCAAAAATATAGATTTTTACCTGTAAAAACAGTAGTTTATGCCTAATTGAGGCACTAGGATTTTGACAGTATTTTGCAAATTAAAACTGTCTCACTAGAATTTAGACAATTCTTGAATCCTTTGAACCGAGCTGGTTCAATTGATGACAAGTTCATTAAACTGGGAGAGTTATAATTTCTTGCCTGCTCAACGAACTGCCATCGGAAAAATTGAAACCTTCAATGAAAACAATGTTCTATTATTAGGACATCTGACTGCTTTATTTGTTCTTTTATTTGTTCCAGTATTCTTTAATAATGAGAACAGAGGAAAACAATGAGCAAAGAGAACAAGAAACACTTGCATAAGATTATTCATCCCAAAGGTCAGCATTGGGTGGGAGATGGGTTCCACGTGAACACCCTATTTTCAGTCTTCTCAGAAGACTACCACTTCCTCAGTCCTTTTCTCCTTCTCGATCATGCCGCCCCCAAAAAGTTCGCGCCGACTGAAAAAAAATTAGGTGTCGGCGAACACCCACACCGTGGCTTTGAAACTGTGACATTCGCAATTCAAGGTGAAGTCGATCATCGCGACTCCGGTGGCGGTGGCGGGCGGATTGAAACCGGTGGTGTCCAGTGGATGACCGCCGGATCTGGTGTGGTTCATGAAGAGTTCCACTCACGAGCATTTGCTGAACGCGGGGGAATCTTTGAGATGGTCCAGCTTTGGGTGAATCTGCGGGCCAAAGACAAAATGACTCCACCACGCTACCAATCCATGAATAAAGAAGACTTTCCACTGTTCTTGATCAATAGCAACCAAGCCGAAGTCCGATTGATTGCCGGCGAATATGACAAGTTCCATGGACCAGCACGAACTTTTTCACCCATTCAGATTTTTGAAGTGTTTACTCAGAATGATCAAGACTTGTCTCTCAATTTACCAGATCAAACTAATACTTTGATTATCCAACTTAAGGGCACTTCTATGATTGAAAAACAAAATTTGCAACAAGGTGAAGTGGCTGTCTTTTCTAGAGAAGGTTGTGACATTTCAACCCAGACGACTCAAGACTCTCATCTCTTGGTTCTCAATGGCGAACCTATTGATGAACCTGTCGCTCAATATGGACCCTTCGTCATGAATAATAAATCTGAAATCCGACAAGCTCTCAAAGATTTCGAAGACGGCAAAATGGGTCAATTGGTTCAAGAAGTCGATGCCAATGGAGGGAATTAGTATGGGACGCTTGATTGATGGCCAATGGGTCAAAACAAGTATCATCACCAATGATGAAGAAGGTCAGTATGATCGCTTGCCGCGCACCTTCCTAGATACCATTTCAAAAGAGCATGAAAGGTTTCAACCCGAGTCAAGACGATACCATTTGTATGTATCCTATGCCTGCCCATGGGCTCACCGCACCTTAATCTACCGCGCACTGAAGGGACTAAAAGATCACGTCTCTGTCAGCGTAGTTTCTCCAGACCTCCTTGAATGGGGATGGACATTTAAGAAGGATCTAAAAGGCACCACGGGTGATGGTCTTTACGGCCATAAATTTCTTCACGAAATTTACCAGAAAGCTGATTCTAAAGTTTCAACTTCCGTTACTGTCCCCGTACTATGGGATAAAAAGCATGAAACTATTGTGAACAATGAATCGTCACAAATTATTCGAATCTTCAATACCGCATTCAATGATCTCACAGGAAACACTCTCGACTACTCTCCTAAAGAATTGCTGTCAGAGATTGACCAATGGAACCAAGAAATTTACCCGACAGTGAACAATGGCGTTTACAAGTCGGGGTTTGCAAAAACACAAGAGGCCTATGACCAGGCTGTGACAGAACTTTTCAACATGCTCGACAAATTGGAGCACCATTTAGAAGGCAAGACATACTTGGTGGGTGACCAACTCACTGAGGCCGACATCCGCCTTCTCCCCACTTTACTCCGCTTTGATATTGTTTACTTCACCCACTTCAAAACCAATATTCGAAGAATTGTGGATTACAAAAATCTTTCGCGATACACAAAAAATCTCTATGAACTTGAGGCTGTGCGGAAAACAACCCATTTTAATCATATCAAAAGGCACTACTTTTACAGCCATGCCGAGCTGAACCCACAACGCATTGTTCCTGCGGGTCCCGAAACACTATTCTAACTAGAGCACTCCCAAATGAATGATCCGAGCTCCGGTTTGACTGATCGGGTTCACACTCTTACCAACAATCACACCATCCTGTGGAGAGTAATAATCCTTTATCTTTGTTCCGAACAAGTCGTATAGCGAGGCAATCTTGTCGCCTTTTTTTACAGAATCGGTAAGGTTGGGAAATGTTTCAAGCAACCCCCCTTGGTCCGTATAAACCCAAAACGACTTTTTACAGAGGATGGGCTCTGATTCCGGATGGAATTCTTCAGTTGGAAGCATATTTAAAAAACTCATTATATTATGAATACCCACCAAAGACTCACGAATCAGCTTTTTCTGAAATCGTTGAGGGTCTCCCACTTCAACAGTAATCGCTGGGATACCCAATTTGTCAGCAGCCCCTCGCAAGGACCCATCTCGCCCTTTGTTGTGAACAATGATTTGTGGATGTTGGAGGGTGGCCATTTTTTTGGCCTCTGGATTCTCCAAATCCGCGCGGACATACAGAGAGTTGATGCGCCCGAAGCTGGCAGTATGTAAATCCACCAAATAGTCGACTCGAGAGACAATTTGCCGCACAAAACGATGCACAAATTGCTCACTGCTATTGCCCTTGCCTTTGCCAGGCATGATCCTATTGAGATCGATCCCGTTATTAAATAGTCTCGCTGTATTTAAGGCACCAATTGTATTAACAACCGGTACGGCCACAATAGTTCCGGTGAGCTGTTCAATTTCCTTCTCTAATTCTCTTAAAAGTCGATGAATGACTTTAACTCCATTGAGCTCATTGCCATGAACTGCAGCTGTAAAGCCCAAAACCTTTCCCGGCTTGACTCCTTTGGCCACAATCACTGGTAAGAGCACAGGAAACCCTAAGCCGTTGTCGGTTATGTGAAAATAGTACTTTGAAACTTTCCTCGCTGGGGCTTCTTCAAGATTCAGTTTTTTGATGATAGGTATTGTCGCGCTCATAGTCAAAAATCTCGCTGGCTAAATGGTCATCTTTGTTGAATGAATGAAACAATTTTCGTTTCAATCTCCCCTTGTCATTGATCAGTTGGATCGCAAATCGATCGATGGCAATCACAGACAACACTGTCTGCACATAACCTTCAATCAATTGGTCAATGCCAATTCCCAGTTTATTGAAATCGCGGGTGTCCATCAACATTAATCGATCGGTATCAGACCCCCACCGGTCTTCTCCAAGCTTTTGCGAAAGATTGGTTCCGAGCATTGCCCATGAGTCAGCACTATCGGCCAACTCATCTGTTAAAGGCTCGGCGGCCTTGCGCGCATACAGACTGATTGCACGAAACCCTTCGGGGCCCGAGCAAACCATAAAACGAGTATCAGCTACATAAATTTGGTTTTTCTTATTAGGCATCGTACCCACATGGTACAAATCACCTTCAGGGCTGGTAGACGTCCAGGATGAGTTGCCAATCAAACTTTGTACAATGTATTGATCATAATTATCGTCACGCTCCATAAAGCGATCCAACTCTTCTTGATTGGTGATCGTGAACACACCCTGCCCGGCATTGCTGTATGGTATTTTCACAACTCCTCGCCCGCCCAAAGAATGAATGAGCATGGGAATTTCCATCTTTGCCACGTCATAGAGGGTGTGTGGTACATTAATCTTTAAGCCTGATGCCGCAATTTCACTATTGAACAACTCATAGGCTTTGGCTGCCACCAACTTATTGCGTCCCCCCGCAAGACAGGAGATGACGGGGTTGAAAATCAAAGTTTTACATTCTATCGGAATTCGGTTCCATGGTTTTTGAGTCACGTAACGGAATGCGGCTCGAATGTTAATCCACTCGCCATCTTTTTTGATTTGCAAAACCTTGTTTTCATCATAGCGACAGTGTTCATGCCAACTTTTCTGAAAGAATGGAATCAGGTGAACTTTTTCACCGGTTAGTTCAGCCATGGTCGCTGCATAACCAGAGGCTTCCATATAGTTTTTGTCGTAAATAACTCCCAGGTCGCCACTCACCAACCTTTTCCCTTTAAGTTTCGACAAGAAGGCCGTCTGGATCACCAGTTCGTAGCCCCCCAATTCATTCTCATCGTCTCGTAACGGCATAGATTTTTGCCCTGAAGGACATGAGTTAACTTCCACCACTACTGTTTTATTCATGCCTTTGGGAGTGGTGACATAGAAAAGATCAGCTCCCGCCCAACGCAAATATTTAGCCTTATATCGGAGGTATTCCATCAAACGACCTGGATCGGCCTGAGGATTCAAGTGGCAATATCGACTCACCACCTGTTCTTGACTTAAATTTAAAAAATACTTTAACAGAGGGTGAATATGAGCATTCACCACTTTCTGATAATAATGTTGAGTTAAAGTAAAATCACCGGGGCTTACTGTTTGTATATCCATCAGTCCATAACTTTAGGTTGGTGTCAAAATGGAAAGCCAAACTCCTCGCTGTAACGACGGCTTATGGCATAATCCACAGATGACTCGAGTTCATCAGCTATCTCTGTGGTATATTCTTTGATCTTTTCAAACTCGGGGCAACGAAAAAGTTCATTGTCGGTGCGAGTCCAGCGATGACATTGATTTAATGCCGATAGATCATTTACAAAACCAACGGCGCTAAAAAGGCAAAAAAGGCCCCTGTTCCCCATACCATAGCCGAAAACAAAAGAGTCCAAAATGACCACTTCCTCGCCCGCATACAGGCGTTGGCTTGTCTGGGGTCAATGGGACAAGGTTCATTGCGGGATCGAAAATACATGATGCCAGCCAAGAAAATCATTCCGCCACTCAAGCCAAAAACCCACACTTTGTGCTGTGAAAGCCAAATCAGCTGAGGGACCGCCGACACCAATCCGGCCATAGCGGCCCCCATTCCAAGAGCCACCAACAAACTGGGGAGGGCACAACACAAAAGCGTTCCTGTGGAGGCAAAGAGGGAGAAATAACTTGCCCACCTACTCATCGGTCATTCCCTCATATTTAAAACCGGCATCGGTGACCAAGCCTTTGATGACTTTCTCAGAGAGACTCTTTCCCTTCTTCAACTTGATCAAAACTTCCATTTTGTCCAAATTGACTTCCGTTTCAGCCACTTCTTCGCGGGCGTTGAAATTCTTTTTGATACCCTGGGCACAAAAAGAACAAACCATCCCTTTCACTTTAATAAGAAGTTTTTCTTTTCCTTGTTTTTGAAGTGACGCTTTTTGCTCTCCATGATCATGATCTTTATGCCCATGACCCTTGTGGTCGTGTTCACCACTGGTCATTTTTTTCATTTCTTTGTTCGATTCTACTTTAGAGTCAGCCTCAACAAAGTTTATGGGGCTCACTAAAATAAAAACCAAAAGTGCCATCAAATTTAAAAAGTTAAAATAATTCATAAAACTCTCCTAAAAGTGCGAAATATAATTAAACCGAGTCACTCCTCGATAGGACTGACCGAATTCAAATAAAATATTTTGATAGAAAAAACGCAAAAAAGGCGTGACATCCTTGATCGGACGCCCACCAAGAAACAGATTTCTTTGCCATTCAACAATGATCCAAGTGTGCAAGTCATTAAAGCCTCCCTGATAAGGTGCAATGCCAAACCGAACCACTGACTGGCTCAGTTCCACTTCATTTTCATTAAACATTTCCATATGTTTAGCTAGAAAGTAATACTTACGATCCTCGATATCGAATTGCACAAGTCCCATTCCAACTCCTTCGGACTTCCCGGAAAGCTCGCTAATGCCTCCCCCCAGAACACCATATAAGTTGGCTTGGTAGCTCGAGCCATTCCATCTTTTGACTAGAAAGTTGCTCGACAACAAAGTGGCATGGTTCGCTGATTGCAGTTGGGGCCGACGAATATGGTGCACTCCCATGGCATACCAGTGCTTGAATGAGTAATTCAGTTGGTTGTGGGTTAGTAAATTGGCGTGATAGCCCATGACCCCAACCGAACCTTTAAAAGATGTGGGATGAGAGTGAGACAGAATTGTCCACAATAGGGTCAAGAGACCAATCAACATTGGTTTCTTAAAATTCATATTATCCTCCTTAAAGATAAAAAATTAACTTATTAAAGGAGGAATCAATTTCGAAATATCGAGAAAAAAGCCTGCCAATTTTGGCTCTGAGGCAGCAATATAATTTGAGGTGGTGGTCGCAGGAAGATTTGTGACGACTGTTTGAGAATCAAATCCCAGTCCCACACTTTTAGATAAGAAATTGTTTCAATATCGAATAACGATTGGGCTAAATCCACAACATTAAAGGTCGCTACAGATTGACTAACAAAGCAATTCCCCGATAGGCACATCGGACACTCAGAGGCCTTCGATTTCGACCACTGGGAGGCTCTGGATTGAGTGGCGGCTTCTGTCTTCGACTCATGACAGTGCCCATGTTTTTTCTCTCTAGGTCTCTCATGGTCACAAACCGATAGAGCTAAACCCTGAGAAAAATAGAGCCCAAAGACAAAAAGTGAAATGAGAAGTTTATGACCAGTGATGCGCCTCATGTGACAATTTTAGCAAACTACTGCTCATTTTGAAAGAAACCATTCAGTTCTACGGAGCGTAAACTTCGCTGCAGCGAAAGGGAAGCCCTCTATGTGCTGAGTCATGCAGGATTTGATCCCAGGCCAACATTCGAAGCTCACCCTCAACTTCACTCAATCGGGCGTCGCGCAAGTCTTTTCGAAACCCTACAGGGACTCCGAAAATTCGGTTGAGAATCCGCAAGGTTTCGACGTCCGTCACTTGTTGTTGACTTAACAGCTCTATAACTAGGTACCGCAACGGTGATTGACTTTGAGTGGGAACAACGACTTCAGTTAAAAATCGCCGCCATATTAGCGGACTGCTGTCGCTAAATGAATTGATCATTCTTGGTATCAAAATCTTTTCTCTCAATTCTGCAACACGCACTGCTTTTCGTAAATACAACTGTAATGGGTCTACTTCTCCTGGATGGTAAAACCCGCGGTTTTCAACATGACGGATTGCTGACTCAAGGAGCGCCTTATGAACGACGAGAGCCTCTTTGCTGGTAAGGCTGTACAAAACGGATTTGCGGACGATATCGACGACGGTTTCTCCAAGTGGCATAGGCCCCATTTGATTCATCCATGAAACCCAGCGAGGGTCCAGGATCGCAATTCGCTTTGCCAGTGCCGGCCCCATCAGCCTAAAATCTGTAAAACCATTTTTGATCGCATAATCGATTAGATCCAGAACCCATGCTTTGTTTTTCTCTAAAACCAAATTTGCAAAAATCTGAACTCGAAATTTTTCTGAAAGCAGAATCATCTGTTGCCCCACCGTTAAGTCCGCGGCTTCAGAAAAGAAATTGCGAATCTGGGGGTCTCCACTTTCAACACTGAAGATATTAAAACGCAAAGTCATGAATTCTTCAATGCCATAGGATAGAACAAACCTCTCTGCTCCATAACGAGTCTTGCCAACTCTTGAGATCAACTCTCGAAACAAACGAGGGTTCCCCTCCAACCATTGCCAGGGAGTTATATGTTGAATATACAAATTTGACATCGTTAACTTTGGCAACGCGATATTGCCTTGGTAAATATGTTCGAGAATTTTCAAGCGAACTTGCAATCTCTGGGGGGCAATCAAGTATTTGTAAGCGCCTTCTGAAACACCTTTATTGTGCGCGTTTCGCAAAAAAGGTTGTAACACTTTATCAATGCCACGGCTGTCAGCAGATGCAAGAAGAGCTTGTTGAGCCACTAACCAATTATGACCTACTTCATACAACCAATGCTTGTAGCCTAGTTCAGTTTCCGCTCCCATAGCTTCGCCCTGAGTTTGCAGAAACTGGGCTTGAAAAAAGGGCTCTAAACCGACTTTTCTGATCATCTTGGCCATTTGATCTGGGCTTCCTGCTACCGCCACATGGTAACCCAAAAAGGTTTCGTAGACCCATTGGTACTTCGTCTCTATAGCTGGAATCATAATAAACCACTGAGCCACCACCTCGCCCCCTCGGGCCAAGTGCAGTTCTGGGTAGGATTTCATCAGGTTTGCAATGGAGTCTGCGAATGCTCTCTCTTGCCTCTCCAAGTCTGGTGCCTGGATGCGGGTGGCCTCAAGAAGCTCTCTGGCTTGAGAGACTTCCGACAGTTCTGTGATTAAACGGTTGAATTCATTAAGCTGCTGCTTGCGATCCCACTCTGGTTGCGCCCAAGTCAGCTCTGTAGGTAGAATCGTGACAAGAAAAAGAAAACACAACCAGCGCAACAAGAGCCCTCCGAAAAACCGAAAAACCCATTTTATACAATATGATAACTAACACGAATCATATACAGTGAGATGTGAAAATTATTCTCGAATTGGGGAGATTTAGAACACTTAGGGCTTCACGCCACCGTAGAGAGCGTATAAAAAGTAGTGATCGCCATAGGACATCACATTCGACTGTGTGATAAACCCATTGTTTGGTCCCAAGTCTTTGCGATACATGACGATCCCACCATTCGCCGAACCCGAACGGGAATCATAGTGCAAAAGGGAGTCAAAATCGTAATAACTGAGAGTATGACTGGCTCCCCCAGCAGATATCTTGCGAAAGGCATATTGAATCGCTGGATCAATATTGTTCCAAACAACCTGAATGTAGTTGTCTCGATCGATTCTATTGTGTTCATGAGTCATGCCAAAAGCATGCATGAGTTCATGCTGGATGGTGCGAGATCGCCAACAGCGAATCTTTAACGGCTGGCCCCCGCCGTAAACACCCAAATAAGAAGAACCGCACACATTGTCACTGGT
>CBDUOS010000127.1:0-9837 GCA_965368905.1 uncultured Bdellovibrionales bacterium
CAGTAAGGCAACGGCTGATTTTTCAAAGAGCTCAGAAAAATAGGCTTCTTTCTCTGCTTCGCTCCCCTGAAAAGTCACGCCGGCGTCTTCTTGTGCCTTAACGAAATCTGAGGGTGAAATTCGTTCATACTCCTTGAAAATGATGTCGGTAAAGGCTCTTTTGGCCAGACCTTCATAAGCCTCTTTGCGGGTCTCTTCAAAATCGGTCAGGCATTGTTCGTAGGCATCATCGTCAGAAATATTTTTGACTATGTCGCCACAGCTAGAGGGTAACACCCAATTCTCTTCAATAATTCTCAAGTTCTCGGTCAATCGGTCCAAGCAGTTGTTATACTTGTCGGGGTCTTGATTGAATTTACGGTTGTTCTTACAATTGTCATCGGTGTCTTCAAGTTTTACTTCTGTACCAACAATAATTTTCTGAACCTCTGGGTCCGCCAGCATGTCGTCAATTCCGTTGGCGACCTTACTGTCTTCGTCGCCATCCATAGAACTAACCAGCTTTAGAACTCGCAACTGGCAGAGCCCCATACACTTGCTGTCAAACTCATCGATTCCTCGAAAGCCTAAATGAAGGCTTATTTTATTGAACTCAAAGTTTCCACTTTTGAAACGAGCAATTTGTGGGATTTTGGGAACAAAATCTTTGCTAAAATCAGAAAGGACCATAGGGCATGAGATCGTATCACCCTCTGGAAGAACAAATGCTCGATCATCAACGGGCTCGTCGGTTTTCGATGTTTCTAAATAGCCTTCATTGATTTCACGAAAAACAAATCCAGATTTATCTTGGTAGTCTGGGTTGTCGGTGTAGCGACTGCGACAATATGTAGAGTCTGTGGGTTGAACTTTGTTTCCACGGTAGAGAAAGCCCATCAACTCCACTTTGGTGCTTTGGGCAAATGGAGAAAGGATCATGCCCCAAGAAGGGTCATGTTTTTGCAGCTCTTGCAGTAAGACAATGTACTGAGGAAGAATGTAGTCATCTTCTCCCGCTGATTTTCTGATGTCCCCACTCTTTCCAGGATTCACTTCTTGAATGGCCATCACGTCCCAAGAGGCATCGATCATAAGTGCATTCAGGGGGATATTCTTTTTGCCCTTTTCGCCCGAGGTCCAAAGTATATTGTAAGTTCCCACTCTCACCTGAGCGGAGGGGCTGTATTGGCTCTCAGCAGGGTGGTAGTGGTGAAATAAATCATTACAATCCACTTTTGAATCGATGGCCGCTTGGTTCCACCGACACTCTTTGAGGTTGGCGGCATCGTCAGAGCCCTTACGATAGGCGTGGGCTGAAATTGAGAACATAAGTACTAAAATAATTAGGGAAGTTTTCAGTTTTAACATGAAGGCATCATATAGATTTAAAATAGAAAAAGCACCGAAAGCTAAGAAGCTGGTGAATATTACAAGAATATTAACTATTGATTAGACAGCCTTGTAATTTTTGCTAAAAGCCTAATATTCCAAGCTAATTCGACATTTTGTAGTAAGTTATGTGCGATCGTAAATAAAATAAAAGAGGAGACCTCCCTAATGAAAAAGATTTTTGCTTTTTTGTGCCTCAGTGCCTTGGTTGCAGCTTCGACAATTGCGGCTGACTACGAGTTGAGTATCGAGTCGGATCGTTATGCTGACACCAATATGGATCAACTTTTCCAACAGTATTGTGGAGATGCCAAACGAATTTCAACTGAAATTCCTTACCCTAACTATAATGATGATCTTGTAAAACAGACCGTCAGTAAGTTGAACACAGTGGCTCCGGTGAGTTTCTATATGTATTCGGCAGTCATTTCCAATTACGGGTTTCGTAAAGGGACAGACGAAAGTTTTCCTTGGGAACAGTATGAAGACATTTTAACTCTTCCTAAAAACCAACAATTTGGTCAAGCCAAAGACTGGGACACGGGTGAGTTAAAGCCTTTTGATGTTGAATTTCTCAAGCCGAAATTTGATTACGAGTATTACAACAAAGACAGTCGTCCACCAAAATCTATAGAAATTGCTGGAGAGATCACTCAGGTGAAGGGTAACACCCATGCCTTTTTGGTTTATCTTTGCGGTGAGTTCCGCGACCGTCCGACTTTGATTAAAGAAAAGTTGGAGTGGATCGAAAAAATGTACAAATTGCCTGCCGAAGGCCAACCGACAATTACTGCTGAACAAGTTAAAGAAGAAGGTAAAAGCATTTGGTCTTACGTGGCGGCTGAATCTTACGCTTATTATGTGATGTTCTCTCGCAAAGCCTTTGCAGCAAAAGAAGCTAATGCTTGGGCGGAAAGCCGCACAATGCCATTGAGTGAAAAGTGGAATGTGGATAAACCTGTTCCAGCTTTTGATGTATGCGAAGTGAAATATATGATGACAGAATATGTTTTCAAAAAGCCAACGGCGGAAGATGTTGCTGCAAGTAAAGATCCACGCGAGTTTCCCGGGTACGATGCCTATTTGTCTGGACTTGAGAACTATCGTGCGACTTATTGTACTGCTGCCGACAATGATTACTATTATGATTTCCGTGGTGATTCTAACATGAAACCCAACTCTCCAGAGAGCAACGGGATGATTTGGTATGCGACTTCAATTATGGGTCGTTGCGGACGAAGTTCCGATGGGTCTGTGTATGTGAAAAAAGACAGAGTCACGGGCGAAGCTCTCGACTTCGCACAGGAGGCTTGTGAAGGCTATATGTCGAAACCATTTGCTAACCGTTGGAATGCGGCCCGTGCCGGGTTGGCCACTTGGGTTATGCGAAATGAAAAGTATGATGATCATTTTGCAAACACTCGGAACTTGGTACAAGTTGTGCCGACATTGAATCCAGAGTCGGGTCCCGCAGGCTTTAAAATGTATGATGGAGAAGTTTATTCTGGGTCTGATGGTTCAAACTATATGGATAAATATGCTGAAGGTCTTCCTGGAACTTGGTTGTCTGCCGACCTCGGTTTTAACTCTGTATTTGGAGTGAGTCCAAATGGGGTTATTGAAATTGATTACGCCTATGAGCGGCTCAAGGATGCTGTGGATCGCCACACCGATTGGTATGCTTCAGGCTATGATGACTCCAACTTTGAGCCGGTTCGTTCGCGTGTGATCGAGCAAGCTTACTCACCATTTGTTGCCAGCTCTTACGAAATGAGTGAGTCCGATGCATTTACCGCTCCTGGAATCACCGTGAATGGTCCTGTTGATGGTCGCCGACAATGGATGTTTGTGTTCAAAGTTCATAAAGACAAATGGTACAACACAGAAAGTTTAGCTGCGGGTAAACCAGTCAATTTTGAAACTCAGTGGTTTGACGAAACATCTTTTGGAACCACTCACTTGGCGGATACAGAAAGAGCTTGGGATCGTTTGGGAACTCCTCTTGAAGGAGAGATGGAATCTATTCTGTACTTACATAACATCAAAAATGAAGGGTCAGCTATTAAGAGTATGTCCAACAGCAGCCAGTACCCTGCCGTTGTTGATGATGCGTTAGGAAAAACTCACTAAGACAGTGAGTCTTTTAAATTCGTCTTTTTTCTAAAGAAGAAAAGGGCCATCAATGGAAGGATGGCAAGTAGAGCCGGCGGAAAGCCGGTTTTGTCGTTTTGGGTAGGAGCGATCATTCCACAACCGCCGCCACTGCTACCACCAGAACTTCCTCCGGTGCCGACGTCACTGGCTGGATCCGTGTTGTTTTCAAATTCGGTTTGGTTGTCTTGACCATCACCATCAGAGTCCAGAGCTAAAAAGGTGGCATTCGAAAAAATAGTTTCGAGTTGCGACTGATTGAGATCATCTCCGTCATTTAAGCCACCTATGGAAACTGCCGTGTCATGAAAGTCAGTTCCAAAACTAGCATTGATATTTCCAGGACCACCCGAAGCCGTGGAGTGACACAATAAACAACTGTCACTTTTACCTCCAACTCCTGAGCCAATGCCGTGAACGGCCTCAAGGGCATCAACAACCAGATTATTATCAATATAATCTGTTGAAGCTTGTGCGGTGAGTGAGAGGGCAAATACAGCGAAACAAAGAATCAATGTTTTCATAAGAGACTATTATACATTGAATTTTAGAACAGAGTGTATGGGACCAAAGGCTAAAACGAGGAGTTGGGCCCTTTCAGAAACTGAACTTCTTCTTCAGTCGATGGGCGATCCAGTACTCCATTACGGTGGGGATATCTTCCAAACTGGACAATGATATCGCGATGCTTTTTCTCAAACTCTAAGTTGTCAGGGCGACCGAGCTCGGCAAAGAGTTCCATGGCCACATCATGCACGGCCAAGCTTTCACTGTGCATGTAGGGCATAATTAAAAAAAGCTGTTCGGTGGTGGTTAACTTTTTGTGCAGCCCTTGGGCCACGGCTTCTTGAGCCAGTGCTAATGCCAGTGGATCTTGAGCGAAGGACTCCGGTTGGTTGCGAAACATATTTCGCGAAAACTGATCGAGTACCAGAATTTCAGCCAATCGGCCTTGGGGTGTTTCGCGCCATGAGAAGAGAGCAGATTGCTTCGCCTGATTGTGGACATCTGCAAAACGGTCTTTGATTGTCTTGTCTAGAATCTCATCTTTCTTCCACCAAGACGCGGGCTCTAACTCTTCAAACCAAAACTTCAAAATATCTGATGATTTCATGGGGTCTCCTATGGCTTCGGTCAAACTGCAAGAGTTCTATTAGTATCAAAAATAGATATTAAAAATCAATAACTTAGAGATATGTCAAAATGTTCAAGCAATCTTGAACAATCTGACTTACTGAGGTATTGTAGTATTCTAGAATAAAATTGGCAGGAGTCCCAGTGGCAAAAAATGAAAATGAAATTCCTAAAGCGAGAACATCTCGCCTGTTTAAAATGGCCGCCAAAATGGCCGTGCAACAAGGAAGGAAATATTTAGAACAAAAGCCGGAGTCGCGCTTGAAGTATATGCTTGAACAGGCTGAAACCTTGGTCAGCCATGTCGGTGTCTTAAAAGGGGCCGCAATGAAGGCCGTTCAGTTTCTATCGATCGAAGGTGAAGACTTTTTGCCACCCGAGGTGATTGAGGTTCTTGAAAAGCTGCAATCGCAGGCACCGCCAATTAAAACTGAGGTGTTGCTTGAGCAAATTAAAATAGAGTTGGGTGAGGACCTGTTTTCACAATTAAAAAATCTATCCAATGAACCGATTGCAGCCGCGAGCATTGGTCAGGTTTACAGTGCAGAATTTGCAGGGAAATCGGTGGTCATTAAGGTTCAGTACCCAGGGATTGCTGAAAGTGTAGACTCGGACATCAATGCACTGAAAAAACTTTTACAGGCTTTGTTAGTGGTGAACCGAAAGAAAGTCAATTTCGAAGAGTTCATGGAGGAGATCCGCAGAGTTCTTAAGCTTGAGACAGATTATAGAGAAGAGGAAAAGTCTCTTATTCGATACAAAGAACTGTTCACTGGCACAGAGTATATCATCCCAACAGTCTACGAACAATTTACCACGCAAAAAGTACTGGTGATGTCTAAAGAGAATGGTTTGGAGTTTAGCGAGTGGTTGAAGTCGGATCCTGACGAAGAGCAGAAGCAGAAGGTGGCAGACCAATTGCTGAATCTTTTTATTAGAGAGTTTTTTGACAATCGATTGGTGCAAACGGACCCCAATCCCGCCAATTTCCTTATTACCCAAGAGGGACAGATGGTCTTAATTGATTTTGGTGCCACTTTGGATTTTGAAAAAGATTTTGTTCAGGAGTACCAAAAAATGGTACGCCAAGTTTTTTCGAAAGATCGTGTTGAAATACTAAAGCTGGCTTTAGAAATTGGATATTTGGACCCAAGAGAAAGCAAAATGTCTCAAGATCTATTTGTAGATTTTCTTTTAATGTCACTTGAACCTTTTGAAGAACAAAACCAACCCTTTGATTTTTCAGACTCTGAATACACCAAAAAAATTCGCTCTCAAGCTCTAAAGTTCAGTCGTCAGTTAAAATACTCCGCACCCCCAAAAAAACTGATTTTTTTGAATCGAAAATTGGGTGGGATCTTTTTGCTTTTAAAAAAAATGAAGATGAAAGAGGATCTGACTGATTTTAGAAAGATGATGGTTGAAAAAACATATTATTAAAGCCACTGACTTAGTTTTTTTTCAACGTCTTCAACTAAAATTTTCTCCATGCAGTCATGATGTTTGAGGGGGCAAGTGTCTCCTCCATGAACGTGGCAGGGGCGGCACTCCAAATCTTTCTCAATAACTTCACAGTTCTCAAAATGTGGATAGAAACCGAACTCTTTAGTGGTTGGGCCAAATAGAGCCAAAACGGGGGTGTTGACTGCAATTCCCATATGCATCGGCCCAGAATCCGTAGTGACAACAGCGCAACAGGTATGAAGAATCAAAGCCATTTCTCGTAATGTGGTCTTATTGACAAGATTGAGAAGCAATGGAGAGTCAGGGAGTTCAATGTCTTCGCTGCCATGGCCAACCACAACCACGGGAGTGTTTTTAGAGATTAGTTTCTCAACCAGTTTAGGAAAATGAGGCCATTCTTTATTCTTTTGACTGGCAAATGGGTGGATTGCCACGGCTTTGGAAAAATCAAAAGTTTGGGAGTCAAAGACAATATCTTGAGTTGGAAAGAGGGGGCGTAAAGATTCACCACTTAGTTCAGGCAGACCTTTAAAAGCCTTCTTTAAAGTGGCGTAGTACTTTTCAGTCACGTGTTGAGTCAGTTTGTCTTTGTACTTTCTTTTCTTAACGAAAGCGCGTCGCTCTTTGGATTGTTTCTCAATTCGATAAAACTCGGCACCTTGAAAGAACTTGAGAAAATAAGATTTAAAGTTTCCCTGCAAATCGATGACGATGTCATATTGTGGTAGCTTGCGATACTTAGAGACTAGGTACCCTAAGCTAGCCCCTTTATCGACGACATAAATGTCATCTACGTTTAAGCTGTTGATAAAAAGTTCCTGTCCCATTTCGGAAGTCAATAAATCCACCTCGAGACCAGGAAACTGTTTTCGCAATTTGGCTAGGGGACCTGTGAGAAGAATTAGGTCTCCAATGGAACTGAATCGAATTATCAAGATGTGTTTAAACATATTAACTTCGCAATGAACGAATTTTAATCTTTATCAAATCAAAGAGAGCGATGACAAAGGCTTTGGCTTTCACTTTAGAGCCACCCACATCGGTCCATTCCAACAGGGGTTCTTCGAAAAAGTCATCAATTGTCAGTTGTCCTTGCTTTAATATCCTTTGAATCAATTCTACGTCAAAAAGCCAGCTTGAAGCAAAAGGTGACTCAATACAGGACTTCAACTGTGGAAAATTGGCAATGAGCTTCATTCCACATTGGGTGTCGTAAACTTTGAGGCGAAGCATCTGCGAGGCGACAAGCGCAAAACAACGCCCCAGCCAATAGCGCCAACGTTGGCGATTGATATTGCGACCTAATAGAAAGACGCGGGATCCCAGCAACACCTTGCACTGTTGTTTGTCGAAAATCTTGAGCAGGCGGAAAAGTTCGGTCATTGGAGTTGCCAGATCGGCATCAAAGTAACCGGTGAGGGTGGCCTTCTTTTCGAGAGCCTTCAGAAGGCCCTGTCGGACCGCTTCTCCTTTGCCACAGTTTTTTTCTAGCTTGTGCATAAAAATACGATCAGGAAACTGTTGAACCATGGATTCAATGATCACGGGCGTTCGGTCTTTTGATCCATCGTCGACAAACAACCAATGCAACTGGAAGTTTTGTTGTAAACTGTCCATAAAAGCTTGGCTGTCTAAACGGTTCTCTTCGTTGAAACAAGGAACCACGATGATGATCTTTCCGCTCACAATATCTCCACAAGTTACACAATGCGTATCTCAGGAGTTACTGAAAGTCATGCCCTCCAGAGCAAAGCAGTGGTAGTATGCCAGTGTGCCACAAATGAATTGGATACTACAAGATAAGTTGCTGATTTTTCTAGGGTTTGTATTGACCGCGGTTTTTGGCTACAGCCACTTTATCGACGGTGATGTGATACAAATTTTGTCGAAAGCCCATGTCTTTGTTACTCAAGGGAAGCTGATTCCGTATGGCAATGTTTCCTCCAGTGGTGCCAGCGGTAATATCCCTGGAGCCTTTTTGACCTTGAGTTCAGGTTTGCCAATGAAACTTTGGCATTCGCCCTGGTCGGCGCTTATTTTTTTAGCTTTTTTGCACTTTCTTGGCCTTCTCATGTTTCAGAATGTATTGAAAAATTTTGTAAGCCCTCTCACTTTGACAGCTTTGATCATTGTGTTTTGGTTAAACCCTTGGCGACTGAGTGAAGTGTTTTTGTGGAATCCGGCCTATATCTTTTTTGCATCGATGATGCATATGTGGTCGGCCTATCATTTGTCGAAAAAACCCTCCTTTGTTTTTAGCATTTTGCATGGTGCGAGTTTGTTCTTGGGATTACAGATTCATCCGTCATTTATTATTTTGTTTTTTATGACAATGATGTTGCTTTGGATGAAAGCTCTCAAACCCCATTGGGTCGGAACCTTCACAGGAATTGTTCTTGGATTGCTGTGTCTAACTCCCTATTTTCTTGCAGGAATTGAAGATCCTAGCATTTTTCCACAGCCGGGTTCAGGAGATGGAAAAGGTTTTCTATTTTTTGGATTGGTCTATGTTTACCCTCTGTTGAAAGGCTTCTGGTACTGGATCTTGTTTGGTTCCAATATTTTTCAGACACATGTCTTTCATCAGTTGGATTTTACATGGATGGAGTTTCCGGCGTTTGAAAAAACCTTAAAAGTGGTTTGGACTGCTTTAAAGTACGGCATTGGTGCATTTGGAGTGGGGCTCTCTTTTCGCGTAAATTATCAGTTTTGGAAAAAACATAAAAAGAAGTTCAATATCTTCAAATATAAGATGGATAATCCACGAAATTGGTTGCCGGTGTATGCGATCACAGCTTTTGTGGCCGCAATGATTGCGACAGCCATTTCACCCACGTTACCCATTTACTGGCACCTCTTATATATCTGGCCAATGGCTTTGTTGCCTCTCCTGATCAAGATGGACGAGTATGGGCAAACTCAGCAGGGCAAAGCCCTGTTGAAAAAATATTTATTGGTTTTAGTGTTTTATTTTTCGACGACCAATTTACTGGCTGGATTAGGCTCAAAGAAACATGATTTCAGAAAGCCTTTTCACGACCTTTACTTTGAAGCTTGCCAAGAAAAATGCAGTGTCGACAATCTTAAGTAAGAAAATACTTTTTTGCGAAGCATGACGAGTATGGAACTGATGAATTCCTGATCCAACTCGATCATTCATGTTGATTAAAAGTGAGGTTTCAAGGCTTGTTTCACGCGATCGCAAAGGAGTTCGTAACCTTTGTCGTTGGGGTGAACGGCATCAGCCATATATTGAGCTTTGTTCCACATGCCTTGAAAGCTATTTTGCAAAAAAATGACGCCACTCTTTTCAGCTACTCTTTTTACTTCCGGAAGGCGAGAAGTGTCGTAGGGGTACCCTGGGTAAGAGGGGGGATTGAGCCCTATGTGTAAAACCAAAGCACCACTTTCCGTCAGCCTTTCATAAATTTTTTCCAGGCTGTCGAAAGTTTCGCTAGGACTGATGTCATCATAAAAAATATCGTTTCCTCCAAGGCTGACAATAACGACGGAAGGTTCGAGCTTGGCGACATTGTCCACCTCACGAAGAGAGTCTGCCGATGTGTAACCTGGGGTGGCTCGGATTTCCACCCTCTCTGTGGAAAGCTTTCGCATGCACCCATAGAGAGAATTATTTTTATGGGAGGAACCGGTACCATAAGCGATACTATCACCGAACAGAACAACCGGGCCGTCATTGTAGGACTTTGAGTTGCGAAT
>CBDUOS010000128.1:0-9718 GCA_965368905.1 uncultured Bdellovibrionales bacterium
AAATCGGAGATTGACCCTAACTGATGTCCTGCGTAAATTTCTCTTCCGGGAGATCGTTTTATGCAGCATCTTTTTTCAATTCTCGTCCTTTTGGGATTGGCCTCTTGCAGTTTTTTAGACAATGAAAAACCTCCACGAGTTGAAGAGGCTTTGCTGACTTCGGAGTACGCCCAAAAGAGAAGTGAGCATGTGTCTGATGTGAGCTATCAACTGAAGTTTGATTTGACTGGTGAAAAATCTTACCAGGGAACGACGGCCGTTCACTTTAATTTGAAAAGTAAAATGTTTCTCACTTTGGACTTTGTCGATGGTGAGGTTCAAGAGTTGGTGGTCAACGGTCAATCAATTCCTAAAATTCAATACAATGGTTTTTTTGTACAAATCCCTGAGAAATTTCTCCAGCTCGGACGCAATTCGGTGATGGTGTCCTACACCCATGATTTCTCCAATAATGGCACTGGGTTGTATCGATATAAAGATATTAAAGACGATCATATCTATATTTACTCTATGTTTGAACCCTTTAACGCCAACCGCTTGTTTCCCTGTTTCGATCAACCGAACTTAAAGGCCACATACACGACCCAAGTGTTGGTACCTAAAAACTGGCAGGTGATCAGTTCCACCCGTGAGTCTGAAGTGGTCGATCAGGGTCAGTACAAACTTTGGTACTTTCCTAAATCGGCAAAATTTTCCACATACACCTACTCTCTTCATGCTGGTGATTATATGGTGTGGGAGGACGTAGCGAAAACAAAAAAACATGAGATCCCGTTGCGACTGTTTGCGAGGAGATCCTTGGCAGCCCATGTTAAGCCCGATGATTGGTTCATTTGGACCAAGCAGGGTTTTACATTTTTTGAAAAGTACTTTTCTTACCCTTATCCTTATTTTAAGTATGATCAGGTCATAGTGCCAGACTTCAATCACGGGGCTATGGAAAATGTAGGGGCTGTGACTTTCAATGAAGACCGTTTTGTAACCAAGGGCGAAAAAACCAGAAAGCAACGCCGTCGTTTGGCCAACACACTGATGCATGAGATGGCCCATATGTGGTTTGGAAATTTGGTGACCATGCAGTGGTGGGATGACCTATGGTTGAATGAAAGCTTTGCCACCTTTTCTTCTTTTGAGGCGCTGGCTCAAGCCACCGAATTTAAAGAGGCCCGGAAAATTTTTAACGACAAAAAACAACAGTCTTATCGGCAGGATCAGTCGATCACTACCCATCCCATCGCTCAAGACTGTCCCCATACCCAAGCAGCTTTTGCCAACTTCGATGCAATCACCTATGGCAAAGGAGCGTCTGTTCTTAAGCAACTCTCGTTTTACTTGGGAGAAAGGACCTATCGCAAAGGTTTGAAAAAGTATTTCACAGATTTTGCCACTCAAAACACAAAGTTGTCCGACTTCATGGGAACCATGGAAGAGGTGTCCGGCAAGAATTTAAAAGACTGGGAGTACCGCTGGTTGAAAACAGCGATGCTCAATCAGGTGGAAGTCTTTTTCACCTGTAAGAAAGGTCGAATCGATCATTTTGAAATTTACCAAACCGGCACCAAAGATCATCCCACCTTGCGTACCCATAAAACCCAGGTGGCTTTGTTTCGCAATGTTCAGGGTCTCTATAAATTGAATCGGAAAATTTCAATTGAGTATTCAGGCGAAAACACCAAGGTCGATAAGATGAAGGGGTTGCTTTGCCCACATATGGTTTACCCCAATTACCGTGATCATGACTATGTGGTGGTAAACTTTGATAAAAAGTCTCTTCACAACATAGAGTCCAGTTTAGTCAGTCTACAAGATCCCTTCACGCGAAGTATGATTTGGTCCGATTTATGGGGAATGGTTTTAAATCAGAAAATTAACATGGAAGAGTATCTAGAAATCGTAGAGTTTAACGGCCTTCGTGAAACGGACTTGGATATTCTTGGTAAAGTCTTCGATAATGTTACGCTGGTTCTAAAAAAGTATTTTCCCGACGCCGGTCATCCTTGGGTCTCAAAGCGAGTGGTATGGATTAAGTTCTTTGAGCAAGCGATTATCAGCAAAATTTATGAAACCACACAAGAGCCGGTAGTGCAGAGGCAGTGGTTCGAATACCTGGTACAGATTGCAGAAAGTCCAAAAGTTCTTAATCTTCTCGATAAAGTGATTAAAGGACATATCTCTGGTTTGCCCACCACCTTTGCGATTGGGCAAGATCTACGCTGGGATGTTCTCAGTACTCTGGTGGCGGCGGATTTTCCCGGAGCTTTGCAACTCGTGAAGCGAGAAGCGAACAAAGACCAGTCCAAAAGAGGCCAGTTGAAATCTTTGTTAGCGCAGAGTTTACAACCGTCACTTGAGGCAAAGAAAAAGTTTTTTAATGACCTGATCACCAAGCGTGAAACGGCGAGCTTCGGTACCTTGCGGACCATAATGACAGGATTGTTCCCGCCGCAGCAAGAAAGGTTTCATCGAAAATTTATTGAATTGTTTTATAAAAACTTGTCCAAGGTTTCTCGGCCCGGGGAAGAATACTTTGCTCGAGAGTATGCAGAGACATTGGTGCCCGCATTTTGTGATCAAAAAAGTTCTTCACAAATTTCAAACTATTTAAAGGTCGAGAAGGATTTGACGACACCTGTAATCAAAACCCTCAAGAGCGCTTTGTTTGAGAACCAGCGCTGCCATAAAATGCGCAAAAAGTTGACAAGTAAAGGGATCGAGTCGTTAAATTAAATTCTTTTTCATCTGAATGATGAGGCCGGGGACTCGGTCTTTAATAGAAACTCCGGTGATGTCAAAACCGCTGAGTAAATTGAGGATCAACATTCCTCGATAATTGGAACGAGTCTTTGTGCTCACCGACCTGAAGCCTTGCTTTGCTAGTAACTTATGCTGTTCATCCATCAAACGATGAGCCCAGCCTTTTCTGCGAAAACCTGGATGAACACCTCCTACCCAACTGTAAAAGGTGTCTTTTTTGACTGAATAACCCACCTTGTAAGCCACCAGGTTCTGTTCCTGATAGCCCAACAGAGCGATCAAGTCGGGCTTGTTAGGGGCCTCTCGTTTGAAATGCCCGGGGCGATAAGTTTTATCGAAAATCAATTTTTCCAGGCTTTCGATCTCAGCATATTGCTGATTTGAAAGCTCCCTGTGTATCTGAATATCCATAGGTCTCCAATGCGCCAAAGGTCCTAACGCCATGCCACCTTACGAGTCTTTGTCTGTTTTCCTCTCTGTAGATACCATAGGTGTAGGCGATTGAAAACTAACCTCGACATTGGATTTGGACATGGGTAACAAACGGAAAATCAGTTCTTATATTATTAACCCCGATTTTCAGGGAAAATTTCTGGCCATCTTCATGATCTTTGCTTTGTTTCAGGCGTTTGTGAACTACTACGTGGTTTACTTTTCATTCAAACAAATTCGCACAACTATAGAAAAGATGGCGTCCCCCTCAATTCCTGAGACAGGAGAACTTCTTGAGATGGTTAGCCTGCAAGAGTTCTATGTGATCACTTTAATGGGCTTCGCTTATGTTATGTCATTTTTGGTCTTTGCCGTTGTCGGTGTGCGCTTCACGCACAGTGCCGCCGGAGCGCTCTACAGAATCAAATCAGAGTTTATCGACATGGCTGCGAAGAAGAATCTGCACTATATCACACTTCGAAAAGGGGATTTCTTTAGAGATGTGGAAGCCTCATTCAACGACTTGGTTGATAAAGTGGGAAAAGGCAAAGACAAAGACAACTAAGCCAACTGAAATTTCTTAAAAATATCGCCCATCATAGTGGTAAAGATTTTTATTTCGTCGGGGCCGACTTCGGGGGAGTAGACCACTCCAAAATAAACAGCGAAGATTGTATTGATTTCGGCCTTACTGGCATTGGGCGCCACTTGCCGCAATTTGCGACGGAAGGCCTTGTCGATTTTTAAAAGTGCCTCGCCGATCTCGTTAGGGCGTTCGCGATAGTTCAGGTAGAAAGCGCAAAGGTAGGGCATGCGTTCATAAAATTGACGTGCTTCAAGCAAACCGGCTTCATACTGGCCGTTCTTCCACATCTCCATACGTTCATTGGACAGACCAATAAACTCTTCGCCAATGATGTTGACCGCGGCCTGAAGAATGCTCATCTTGGAGCGTCCAAAGTAATAATAAATCAATGAGCGGGTGATTTTGCTCTTGCGCGACAACTCGGTCATTGTCCACTTCAGGTGTCCCTTGCGGAACTCCAGTTCCAGCGCACAGTTAAGAACTTTCCAGTAGATTTCGTCTTTTTTATTTTTTTCTTCGGTGGCCATAGAAAATCCATTTTGTATGGGGTGTTCTTTAAGAGGGTGACATAGTTCCTGACAGGGGGGTAGTTCCATTTTGGGTCCATTTTCGACAGATTTTCCTAGATCTGTCAAAAATATGAGTTATTTTGACATGTTACGAGAGTATCTGTCAGTGGAATGGGTGGCTGGCGACAGGAAATTTCAGTATCTTTAATGGTGTTGAAGGGGTGGTTACGGACCGAGTTTGGGGGCGGTCCTTAGCAAGATCCTTTAGGTTTTGGGCCGAGTTTTTGGGGGCGGCCCAAGACCACATTTTTAGGTTTCGAGCCCAGTTTGGGGGTGGCTTTAAACCTCAAACCAAAGGATTGGTTATCAATTGTTCTACCAACTGCGAGCTATCGCTCGTTTCTTATTCTTTATGAATCTTAGGGCCTGCAAGACGCGGGCTTTCTCTTTTTAAAATACAAGATCTATCATGCAAGAATTTCCCTGTCCCGAGTGAGTCTAATACCCAATAGAAAAAGGAAGGCCTTTGGTGCCTTCCATTCGCAGTATAAAAGTGAAATCTTTCGTTTACTTTTTCTTTTTATCTTTCTTGTCTTTTTCTTTGTCATTGCCACGGGCTTTTTTAGTCATGGCTTCCACTTTCTTCAGAGCGGCATCGGCTTCTGCTTTTTGGTCTTTTGGAGTGGGTGTTTCGGCTTTCTTTTCTGCTTTCTTGACGCCATCGTCTTCATGATGTGCGGCAAAAGCGGTGTTCGAAAAGCCAAGTGCTAAAACTAAAGTTAATAGAATATTTCGAATCATTGTTCCCCCGATCCATTTAAGATTGATCCCTGGCTTTATTTTAAAGGAGAACAGGGTCTCACACTAGAATTGCTAGAAACCGTTCTAAAATGAGACGGCGCCTGTCAAGGCAACAGTCTTGATGAAAAAAGATAAACAATATTGGCAGCATACTTTGGGTTAAAAATCGGTGGCGAATTGGAGAGCGCCCCCCTCCCAGGTTTCGCCAGTGCCGAACTCATCCAGGTCAAAGGTGAGCAACATATTGAGATGAAGATCACGGAAGCCCACCAAGCGATATCGCCAATTCATTCGGTGTTCCATCTGGTCTCTTTTGTCCAAGGTGCTACGTAAATTGATAGGACCTTGACCGCGATGCCAATTGAACTCGTAACCGATATCGATATTGTGTTGCCCGAGCGATCCCATGATCCGCCAAGGAGTAAACCAAAAGTGGGGAAGAATATCGTTGTGGATCACATTCCCGGTGGATGACTCCCATTGGCTGTACAAAACTCTAAGACCATAGAGGCGAAATCGCGAATTGGGATTTTGAATTTGCATCATTCCATCGAGGGTTTGGTTTTCCCAACGGGACACTCCTTGGTCAGTGTTGATATTGTCCGCCTCATGGGTTTTGGAATAGTTGAATTCACTTTGCAGGTAATGGTTTTTCTGCGAACCTAAGGCGTGACGGGACAGCCACTGACCACGATCGCCCCCGTACTGGTAAATCCGACCGTTGGGAAAGACCTTCTTTGCTGAGAAGTCGTGGCGATAAGAGGTCTGGATATAAGACTCTTCTGCGGCCCATCGCCAAATGCCACCGACCGCGTCGGGTTGGCTTTGGTACTGGTCCGATTGTTCATTACGCTTGTTATGAGAGAAGTCGACCCAGGTATGAAACAAACGAAGTTGAGAGGATTCAGAGGTTTTTATGGTTGTCGCCACGCCAACATCATCCTGTTTTTTCAATGTTGAGGGCTCGCCGTAGATTGAAATTTTCAACGATTCGGAAATCGTAAAGTAAAACTCAAAGACCAAAGAGCGACGATGTTCCTTTAGGCTTCCCGTTTCGGCGTAAGAAACTTGAAAATCAAGCCAAGGGGTCAGTTCTCTCAGCAAGCGCATCCGCCCTTGGGTGAAAAAGCGAGTGGGGCCAAGGCTGCCTGCGGTGTACTGGAAGTTCTCCTGCCCCGAGGCGAAACTTTGCGACCAATCGGATAAGAATTGATAGGTGAGTCGATCGGATTCATACTCTGAACCAACCTGCCGGGGTCCATTGATCTCTGCTGACTCTTCAGCAGAGTAGTGTTCATACTCTGGAAAAAAAGAGTGGGCGACCGTGCAAGAGAGAGAAACTAAAAAAACAATTAAAGTTTTGCGCATTGGATTTTCAGAGCCTCGATGATCCATTTGCGGGTCGCTGTTTTTTCTAAATCTGTGCGAAAGATCAAAGAGATTTCAAAAGAGGGTTTGAACTCTTGCAGGCTCACCAGCTTTGAGTTTTTGACTTTCAATGTGTTAGGTAAAAGGCCCATGACGGGGTTGCCTTCAAGGATGGCCATGAGAACATCATAATCATCCACCCAACGCACATGACATCTTTTAAACTTTTTAAGTATCTTTTCAGCATTGATCATGGATTTGTTCACAAAGATCGTGTCTTCCAATCGTCCAGAGATGGAATAAAGTTCTATGTTTTCTTCCCACAATTTTATTTTTTTAATATCAGAGTGGCGAAAGGTAGAGGCTACGATGGCGAAGTCCGACCGGTATTCCGTGACGGCTTCGATGGCGGATCGAGAGTTCATAAACTGGTAATCGACGGTGAGAGAGGGGTGTGCGGCCAAGGCCTCTTCGAGAAGAGGGGCCATGGTTCTTCCCAAAATGGGGTGAACAGCTAATGTGATTTTTCCGAAGACCTCTTCGCCGATGGTGTCGCATGCCATTTTTGCATGTTCCAGCTCTTGGACGACTTTACGAAAACTGCTCAAATAAATTTCTCCCGAGGGAGTCAGGGCCACGCCAGTGGGCATTCTTACAAAAAGAGGTTTGCCAATCTCCTCTTCCATTTTTTGAATCTCTCGGGTCAGACTGGGCTGTGAAATCGCTAAGGATTCTGAAGCCTTAGAGAAGCTCTTATGTTCCGAGAGAGCAAGAAAGCGTTTGATGTTTCGAATATCCATACTTAATTCCTATAAGGGGTATAGCAAAATTAGTATTGAGAAACAAGTCTGTGACATTTAACTTAAGCCCAGTTCTGATTCTTTATTAACCAACAAGGGGGGAGACATGAACAGAAGAAAATTTTTTCAAGCTACAGGGACCACAGCAATTGCACTCAGTTTACCGATGTCGGTGAAAGCGGCAGAGGGAGATCAGAAGGTCATGATTGAAGAATTGATCTCGGCCAATCATGGTCACGCAGTTGGTCTGTCGATGGCACAAATCGTTGAGCTTTTTGCAATGACCAATGATGGGGCGATACAAGAGATCAGTATCCAAGGGCAAAGTGGACACCCACACACATTGGGTATCAGCCAAGACATGCTGGTGGCCTTATTGGCAGACAGAGAGATTGTAGTGGATTCCTCAGTGGTCGCTGGACATGCCCACAAGGTTGTCATTTCTGTGGACCTTGTTGTTTAAGAGTATTGTAAGCTTCCGTCGCTATTGAAACATGATGGTCTGCATACCCACCACCTCAGTTTCTGTGCAGTTGGTTTGACCCAAGGGACAGAGAGCGAGGCGCATACATGTGTTGCCATTGCAGTCTTTCCAAATTGGGTCTGTTTGGTTGGGGACGCTAATACTAGTACGACGTTCGGGTATGCTATTACCAGTCGATGTCATCGTGCCACTTTGTTGCTCTCCTGGAGAGGTGGAAGTGGGTTGAAACCTGCGGATGACAGTTGTTGGCTGTGTGCTGCTGACCTGACTCCAGTCGATTTTGTCATTCGCCAGTGGAGCACAAAGGGGTGTGTTGTCGCCGATCAAACTGGGATTAGTGATGCAAAGAACTTCGCCGCGTCTTCGGCAGAGAACTCTTGGGTTGGCGGCTGTATGTCCGGGTAATGTTTTGCGAGTGATGTCACTACCGTAGGAACTGCAGTTGTTATCCAGTTGGGCCAAATCGTAACCTCGTTTTGCCCTTTGTGCCAGGTTGATCATATGGAGGTGAAAGTTGGCTTTCAAACGATTGTGTCGATTTTGCATTTGGTTGCTACCAAAGGCCGAAGACATTTGGATAACAATCAGTGAGCCCAGTGCCACGACCGTAAAAATCACAAGCAGTGATGCGAAACCTTCTTCATTGTTCAATGTTTTCATTGAGCGCCTCCAGCAGATTTGAAGAAATACAAGTTTCCATACAAAGTCTCTTGGGTTCCAAAGTCAGTGGGAATCGAATTGTTGACCAATGGAATATCGAGTAAAAGAGTTTCGTCGACAAAACGAGCTGTGGTTTGGCAGGCCGCAAAGTTCGGAATTTCTGCCTCGGGACAGTACTGCCAACGATTTTGATCAGGGTCTAAAAAGCGACGAAATACGATGCGAAGGCGCACGGCACGGACAGGATCTCCACTGACTGAGGGGAAACCCGCTGGCGTTATTTGCATTTCCACAATTGAATCCAACCGGTGTCGAGGATTGCTTGAGCTAATGGTGGTATTTCCAAAACCTTGGTCCGAAGAAGAGATCAGAATCTCGCCGGGTGTGGTAATGGTTGGTGTGATAAAATATATTCCTGTGGCGCGAATATCGCTACCGGTATTACTGGGGGTCGGGTTGCCCGCTTCTCGCAAAAAAGCACCGATGGTGACCGGACGGGCTGCTATGCCACTTGAGTTGAAACCCGATGTGAACAAACGGATCTTCCCGCGACCGCCACCAATGTTTCCAATGGTCGGACCTTCCCAATCGACATTGAGCCCTTGGCCGATATACTTTGGCAAAATAAATGAGGCCAGCTGAATGTTGGACCATTCTTCTGATGTGTAGTGGGTGTACCAATTGGCTTTGGAGAATTGCAACAACATCATTGAGGCTCCAAGGATGACAATCACCCCGATGCCTCCGGCAATCATTAGCTCGACCAATGTAAAACCTTTGTTATTCATTTTCATAGCCTATGAGGTCCCATCATCGTCGTCGGCGGCATCCGCCGCTTCTTTGGCATCTTCTGCAGCTTCGAGTGCCTCTTGCGCCGCCTGCAGGGCCGCTTCCGCCTCGGCCAAGGCGGCTTCGGCTTCGGCCACAGCCGCATCTTTTACGGCTCCCATACTACTGCCCATACCATTCGCGGCATTGACTGCATCTTGTGCCGCCGACACATTGGCCGCAGCACTGTCAACAGCACCTTGAGCCGCATCCACGGAACCAGAGGTGCCGTCGGCCGCGAGTCCATTTACGGTGGCGTTAATACTTGCTGTGCTTGTTGTAACCGAACCAACCGCATTGGTGTGACTGAGCATCTGCGATGAGTTGATAGCCGCCGTTGCGGTGGCATTTAAATCGACAGCTTGGACGGGTGCCCCCGTTAGAGCGGCCGCTTGTTGTGCCGCCTGAGCATTATCAAAAGTGACACCAGACACTTGATAGCCAGGGTTAGCACTGTCATTAGCATTGCTTCCCGTTGGGCCACCCGGGACTGGCG
>CBDUOS010000129.1:0-9653 GCA_965368905.1 uncultured Bdellovibrionales bacterium
CACCAGCCAGTGGTAACTTTGTTGTGTCTCCAGATGGAGCGGCAGCAGTCCATTGGGCTCCGTCCCAGACCATGACCTCTCCAGAATTACCGGCACCAAGACCAGAGAGAGTGACAGTGTCGACAACCTGGCCGCCAATATTACCATCCACATAGTTTTTGTTAGCCGCATCGTTGGCAGCCGTAGGGTCTGCTACATCGACAACCTTTTGACTGTTCATCGAAACATTACCTGTCGGTACAGAATTACTGTATTGGCTGCTGGTTCCGTCGATCAAAGCTTGAAGCTCCGTATAGCGAGCGGAATCAAAAAGCCAAACCAGATTGGTTTGGTCGAGAATGTTAGAGCCAGAAGTATCATTTACTAAAAGATCGGATGATGTCACTCCATCGATTGATCCGGCTGAAAGAGCATAGGCCGTTGAACCAATTTGAATGTTTTGCGTTAGGGTTTGCGGGCCTGAACCGGAATCATAGGTGATTTCCAATTGACGGCCATCTCCAGAGGCTGGAGTATAGTTGGGCCCAGAAACACAGTTGGTGGGCGTCACAGCTCCGGTGGAATTATTAAAAGCGGATTCCAACGTACTCAAATCTTCGTAGTCACCACCAGATTGGGTTCCTGATCCAAGCTGTAATGAGAAATACCCTTGGGAATTCTGCATGTTCAATGTGTGAGATTCTTCATAAAGCACACACTCGGTTGGCGCTGGGCTAATAACTCGCAGAGAGAAAACAACGCTGCTGGAGTCGACAGGAATTGTCCCTGCTGCATCTTCAAACAGTTGGCCTTCAACGGCCAAAAACTGTGGCGCGGCAACCACCGGTATAGATAGAAAGAATGCAACAAGGATGGTTGAAATAATTCTTGTCATTGCTCTACTCCTAAACGCATGGGCCGAAGTTGTCCGGGCCACGATGTTGGGTTTTCAAATTTAATCTGTTTGTCTGAAACTCTAATATGAACTTTTGATCCGGCATCTGTGGTCCCTCGGTAGGAGCCCACGACCGGCAAGACTTGTCGGTTGGATATTGAAATGAACGAACTGGCTTTTTCACAAGCAACAGGAATCGGCGTTGCCGAACCTTGATAAAGAGCGCTGAGAGTGTTTTGCCCAGAGGGGTATTGAATCTCGATTTGAACTATCTCGGTAGATTTTTCAAAGTCTTGGGTTTTTTCACCAATTTTGAAGACTCGATTCGATCCATAGGTTTTACCTAAACTTAAAAGGGGATCGAATTCGCTGCACCCTACATCTGAGATGACGTAAAATATTTTAATGACCCGGGCTGCACCTTTGCTGGCTTCCAGCTCCAAGGTTCCGCCAAGTGGGGCTAGGCCCGCGAAGGTTTCATAGGTTTCAGCGCCATCACACGCATCGGGCACAACAGCTGTAGACTCAGGTGATTCAATGCTCACCGCAAAACAGGCGGTGCCAGCAAAGGCTCCGTTGCTAAAATTGGCGGGAAGAGAAAATGAAACTTGCGAAGTGCCGCCACTGCTGGGGGCTTTCTTAGAACAACCGACGACCATGGTCATCGATGTTAGAATAAACAAAACGTACCTTAATTTAAACATCAGGTATCTATCGGTAAGCTCTGAAAATCATTGATAGAAATTCTCAGGATGACACAGAAAATATGATTTATTTTGTGATTATATCAGAAACGAACGTTCCTAAACAAAAGACTTGGTTGAAGTTAGTGTTGCTGATGTCTCGGCTTAAGAGCAATTCAATACCAATCACTAGTGAGACCTTGGCCAGGGTTTGCCATGTTTTTTTATCTTTTCTCGAAGAGTCTTCGTACAATTGAACTATGCCGATAAAATCTCTGCGAATCGCCCTTATCTTGTGTTTTATTATGTTGATGGGGCAAGAGTCTTGTCAAACCACCCCTTCCCCTGGAAGAATTTCGACCGCAGGAAACGACACACCCCTTGTGCGGAGTGGACGGAGTGCCGTGCCAGGGGATTTGGGGCCTGGACGATCGGTCACCTGTGGTGCGCCACAAAACACCTTTCAATGTATGATGTGTAATTGTCACCTCGAGGCCGGTAATCAGAGTCAGGCCGGCAAAGTCGCTGTTAACAAAGTGGTTATGACTCGAGTGAGGATGAGTTCTTATCCCAACACCGTGTGTGGCGTAATTTACCAAAGGGCGCAATTTTCTTGGACCAATGCCCGTAGCACTCGAGAAAAGACCATCAGTGGCCAAGAATACAACAGTTGCTATAACACTGTCGTGGAAGCCTATAATTCTAGAGGACATTTTGCCAGTCACTATCACGCCAACTACGTGTCTCCAGGATGGCGTCGCGGGTGCAGTGGGCGTTTTCAAATCGGTGCCCATTTTTTCTATCGATCCTGCGGAGGGCAAAGGCCCGCTCCCGACAATGGTGAACCGGCAGAAGCTGTGGCATACTTAATAAGAGAAGGGGAGGGTGACAATGGTTTACAATGCACTTTGTAAGTTGCTAGCGATCTCCTTTGTTTTTATCAACATGAGCTGGGCTGAGGCTCCCACGCGCTCCCAACATCCTCACCCCGCCCCTCTGCGCTTTTGTGCGGCTGGTGGACGAGCACAAGTCAACATTCCAGATGCCGCCAGTCGAGCGATCATGGCTCTAGACAGCACCTTTTGTCGTTTAGGAGACAACCAATACGACCCACAAATTTTTTCTTGGTATCAGCGCTCAAGGTCACAAGCCCCGCAAACTGTCTATGGAGATTTTAACAATGATGGACGTCGGGACGTGGCTGTGATGGGGCAGTCCCAGAGCAACAAAGTGGTTGTGTATGTGGCAATTGCAGGCGCACAGCCGGGACAATATTCCGTCACTCAAGTGGGGAGCGGCTGGCCCTGCCGAGATGGCCAAATCAATTGGTGCCGCAATATGGGAAGGGATCCTCTCCGAATCACTCGCTTTCCCTACTATCTTACGCTAGCTGAAAATGAACAAGAAGGTCAGATGGGACTCAATATTTCTGTCGATCACCTAAAATACGAGTCCACTGGAGTTCAAGAGCAAGTTTATTACTACAGCCAAAGTGCTGGAGGGTTTCGGCCAGCACAACTTCCTGCTGGGCGCGGTGTTCAGAACAACGGGACCAGTGGCAAAGTTGGCCCTTGATCACCAAGGAAGTCCTTCTCCGTTCATATGCCAAAAGGTTCCCGTTTCTTCGATCGTTTTTGACTCCATCACTTTGATTAAACCCAACGCTGATTCATTCGGAGTCACATGCCCGGTTTGATTGGTCATGTCGGTTTGTACCCACCCTGGGTGCAATAGAAAAACCGCTAGGCCGCGTTCTTTTAAATCAAGAGCCAGAGACTTTCCTGCCGCGTTTAAGGCCGCTTTTGACATTCGGTAGCCATAAGAACCACCAGAGGTGTTGTCTGCAATCGACCCCATTCGGCTGGTTAACAAACCAATTTTAGCGTTGTCAGAAAGGTAGGGGAGGAAGGCCTTGCTACAAGCGATCGGCGCGACCGAATTGACCTCGAACTGCTCCATCATGGTGGGAATGTCGAGATCCTGTAAACTGGTACTTCGCATAATGCCCGAAACATGGAGTAGGCAATCAAGGGGTGGTAAATCTTGGTTTTTTAATATTTCAGAGGTCTTTATTTCGTCTGTCACATCAAAGTCGGAGATGATCATCGTGGGTTTAAGACTTTTTAGGTCAGGGGACGGGCGTCGACAAAACGCAAAGACCTCATGGTCTTGCTTTAACAGCTCTTCGACAAGTGCTAATCCAATACCTCTATTGCTTCCTACAACGGCCACTTTCATATCATTCCTCCTGTTTGCATTGATGGGGAAGAATTTATCATAAACTGAAACTCTTAGAAATAAGTTTTGTCAGACTTAAAAGAATCGCACAGATGTGTGTGTCTGTTCGCTGATCTCGGCGATTCGTCTCTTCACCTGAGTATCAGAGGATCGAAAGAACTGGATTGAGTGAAAGTAGGCCGTCAGCGCGATCACCTGCGGAGTTTCGTTACGCATGGTAAAACGAAGCATCTCGTGAACATTGCGAAAAGACTTTTGCATCCGAGAGGCATGTTCTTCAAAAAACTCACTGTAGTAAAAGACTTCCTGTTCCGGTTGACTGTAGTCGTAGATCGCGGCTTGAAAGAAACGAGATTGGCAATGCTCGTTCACGATTTGTAAATTGGTATCACTGAGTTGAGCCGGAGTAATATCTTCGGTCAGTTCATGCTCTAAAGGAAGATCTGTGCTTTCGATCCAACGAGCCTCGCCCTTTCGCTCCATAAACGAAGCTGCGTAGTCATCGAGGCGTTGGGCTTTCGCTTTCATGTGAGGGTCTTTTCTAAACAAATAAAGTAAACGCTTGGTCACTCGATCAAGGCGAACATCATCTGTCTCATCTTCATGGAAATCCAGTAAAGCCGTGCGATCTGCAGGGTTTTGAATTTTCAAAAAATAATCCAAGAAGATGGCTTTATCATGAGTTGCACTGCCAAAGATCTCGAAGGCCATTCTAGAATCTGGCACATTAGCGTCTCTGTCGCAAATCAGAAAGTGTCCACCCTCTCGGCCTTGATCTCCACCATCCAAAGTCACACCAGGGCGGCTCGGAGCTTCAGAGCTTTCAGGGTTGCCTGTCGTATGAGACGACAAGTTGTCTTGTGGAATATTCTGATCAGGACTGCAAGCGTTCAATTGGCTCAACACGAGAATAAGAAAAATCAGTTTTTCCAAGGATTTCATGAACTCACCTCTTTGTCGATCGGGTACAAACTCACATTCAATTGGTACACTCGTGAATTTTCGTCCACAGAGTTGTGGCTCACACAAAAGCGTTTGCGAAACTCTCGAATATACTTTTTTGCCTCTTCCATTTTGTCGGGATCGATAGTCAAGGTGTTGGTTCCATGGTAGCGACGTCGAATGTCTTCATATTCGAGGGCTATACGTGACAGCACATTCGCTTCAAGTTGCAGTTTTTTAAGAGCCGCCGTGGTGTTTCCCGTTGCGTAAACCTGAGTTCCTTGGCTAGTTGGAACATAACGTCCACCTTTTAATTCAATCAAACCAATGGTTTTTAAATTGCTAACCACTCGATCGAGTTCTTTTCGACTGATACCCAGTTTTTTGCAAATCCAATTGGGATCATTGCGGTATCCTTTTACTTGAATTAAAGAGAGAAAGGCGTCATGAACCCAGTTAGACAAAGTTTCAAACAGTGACTGTTGTAGGATTCTTGCTGGCTCGCCTTGAGGATCAGAATAAAATATTTTTTCTACTTGATCGGGGGACAGACAAAGTTCAAAACAGATCTTCTCTATCATCCGATCAGAAAAAGGACGTTTCCCATTAAGAAGAAGAGAAAGCCCACCAGGATTCATATTCAGTTTCTTTGCCATAGCACGAAGTGAAAATCGGGAGTTTTTGTTTTGTAACTCCTCAAGGTATCGATTCAAATATTCTCTAAACAGTTCGCTTCGCGATTTCATGATGTCATCTTAATAGAAAAATGAAACGGCGACGGCCTTTTTTTGCAAACGGGTATTTATTACTCGGTAGACTGTCAAAAAACTCGACGCAATTAAGAGATTTCAAAGACTTAGAGGTATGGGATAACGATAGCTTTACTTTGGGATAAGTAAAACTTTGCAACAGTGTAATTCCTTCGAGTTGTTTCTAGACGTTGAAACACTAATCAATCGGTTTTGTTTTTTTTGATCGCTTCCGTATCGAAGTCCCCTTAAAGTTTTTTTCGTAGCAAGAATTGCTGAAAGAAAAAATGAGATAACCAAAACAGAAAAAAAAGGAGTAAAGATGAAATATCTTTTAACAAGTTTAGTGATAGTTAGTATGTGTTCAGTTGCCCAAGCGGGTAAAGAGCAAGGCAAACCCGGCGCCAATGCATCGGCGGTGATTTGCAAAATTCTTAATGTTAAGAAAGGCAAAGATGGTAAGCCGAATCAGGTTACTGTAGTCAAGGGTTCTGAGTTCGCCATTGAGTTGATGAAGGTCGCAAGTAATACCTACGCTGGTAGCACTCACATCAAGCAAGGGCCACAAAAAGAGCTAGCGGCTTATGCTGAAGTGAAAATGCACAGTGAAGAAAAGAGTTCGATCAAAATGCGAGTCAATCGTTTAGCCGCTGGTAAAATCACCCAATCCGGATCAGCGAACAACTTCGACGACCTCACTAGTCCAGACCTTGATGTGACTTTGAGCGCTTCAGAAGTGGTTGCCTGTTCTTTGATCGAGGAATAAAAACAACTCACTCCATTTATCGTTAGTTTGCACGGTTAAAAAAACAAAAGTTTCAACAGCCCCTTCTTTGTCCCCCCAAAAGGGGCTGTTGTTTTTTAATTACCTTGTTATTTTAATGGTCTAAAAACAGATCTCAGTTTCTTGTGATTAGTGATCTGGAGTTTAAGAAATTCAATGGGTTCACCGGCCTTAGGTTGTAGCGAATCTCAAAATGCAAGTGCACACCGCTGGCGCGTCCGGTTCGCCCCATATAACCAATGGGTTGACCTTTTGAAACTCGCTGACCTTCTTTGACTTTGAATCCGTTTAGATGGGCATAAAAGGTGGCCCAGGTATCGCCACGATGCTCGATAATAATCAGCTTTCCATAACCATTGAACTCTCGACCCGCATAAAGTACGCGTCCCGATTCAGCAGCACGAATAAGAGTGTTCTTGCGACCCGAAATATCCAGACCATCATGCTTACCACGACCACTCTTGAACTTCTGAGTCAGTCGACCTTTGACTGGCCAAGAAAAATAGGGAGCTCCAGAAATCGTGCTGGGGCTACTAGAGCAGCCAGCGAGAATGAGAAACAAAACGGAGATCACACGTTGCATAGAAATAGTTTAATGTATTTGACGTAAGACCGCGAGTCTCGCCAGACGATGGGCGAACAGATTTTTTTAGTTGAAGTTGGACTACGAGCCTATGCGTAGATCGGGAACTGCTCGCAAAGCTCTTTGACTTTTGATCGCACGTCTCCGAGAACACTTTGGTTTTCTGGGTCGCTGAGGACTTGGTGCATCCATTCGGCAACAAGTTTCATGTGCTCTTCTTTCATACCTCGCGTGGTGAGCGCTGGGGTGCCCACTCGAATTCCACTGGTCACAAAAGGGCTTTGGGTTTCGTTGGGAACGGTGTTTTTATTTCCAGTGATCGCCGCTTTATCTAATTGGGCTTCCGCCAGTTTTCCAGTGATTCCTTTTTGGGTTAGATCCATCAGAATCAAATGATTGTCGGTGCCGCCAGTGACCAAATCGTAACCATAGTCGATCATCGACGTGGCCAAAGCCTGGGCGTTCTTTACTACCTGCTGTGAGTATGTTTTAAACTCGGGCTTTAAGGCCTCGCCATAAGCCACTGCTTTAGCAGCGATAACATGTTCAAGAGGTCCGCCTTGAATTCCTGGGAAAATGCGACTGTTGATTTTCTTCGCCCATTTATCAGTGCACATGATCATTCCTCCACGCGGACCGCGCAAAGTCTTATGTGTGGTTGTGGTCACAAAATCAGCGTAAGGAACCGGAGAAGGATGAACGCCCCCTGCGACCAAACCAGCGAAGTGAGCCATGTCCACCATCAGGCTGGCTCCCACCTTGTCGGCGATCTGTTTGTAAGCAGCAAAGTCCAGTTCGCGAGGGTAGGCACTGTAGCCTGCAATGATTAATTTTGGCTTGTGCTCAACGGCCAGTCTTTCCATGGCATCGTAATTGATTCTATGAGTGTTTGGGTCGATTCCGTAGGGTCCCACCTTGTAAAGGAGGCCACTGACGTTGACTGGCGAACCGTGAGTAAGATGCCCACCGTTTGACAGATCCATACCCATAATGGTGTCACCTGGCTCAAGAGCCGCCATAAAAACCCCAAAGTTGGCTTGGCTTCCTGAATGAGGTTGCACATTCACATGGTCGGCACCGAACAATTCCTTAGCACGGTCGATAGCCAACTGCTCAGTTTCGTCGACAAACTCACAACCGCCATAGTAACGTTTGCGAGGGTAGCCTTCAGCATATTTATTGGTCATTACAGATCCCTGAGCTTCCATGACTTCTTTTGAAGCGTAGTTCTCAGATGCAATCATCTCTAAGCCATACTCTTGTCGAGTGGTCTCTTTTTGAATGGATTCAAAGACTTTGGGATCTTTTTCTTGCAACGACATTCGCACTCCTTAACTCAATCCAAAGGGGCTGAAATTTTGTCAACTCGCCCTTGATGGCGGCCGCCCTCGAATTCGGTTTTAAAAAATGTTTCAACGATCTCTAATAACTCATTTTCTGGAAGAAGTCTGGCGCCCACACACAATACATTGGCTTGATTGTGCAGCCGAGAGAGCTCAGCACTCTCTTTGTCCCAACAAAGGGCGGCTCGGATGTGGCGATACTTGTTGGCCCGCATAGCCATGCCTTGGCCAGAGCCACAAATCAAAACGCCAATGGACTCTGGGTGCAATTTCAGTGTATGACAAACTTCATCGGCAAAGTCGGGATAATCCACGCGATCCTCACTAGTAGGACCCATGTCATGAACTTCTAGGCTCATGGCTTGCAATCTTTCAGTAATCAAAGCCTTAGCCGGGAACCCGGCGTGGTCTGATGCGATAAATACAGTAGAATCTCCCATGAAAACCTCGATGGGGATCATACCAAAAAGGGGCCAAGGGACCTACTGCAACTCATAAAAAAATGCAGTGCAAGAAGGAAAAGGTTCCAGGCACCTTTTGCCAGAAACTGTTTTTAGAAAGAGTATTCGTCTTTGAGCGAACCGACTGTGGTCCAACGCGCGCAGCAGTTGTCTAAAAATTGAACTCTCTGGTGCAATTGTCGAGACGGGTGCTTCGCATCTTGTTTACGAAGTTCTCCCAAACAGTGGCGGATCACAGAGTCTTCCGAATTTGGCCAATCGTCGGTGAGATTTAAAGTGCGAGCTGTTGAACGCAACTTAGGGTGGGCATCCAAATTCTCCAGCGCGTACGAACGGGCATGGGCTGAGAGAGCAAAAACCCAAACGGCGAAAAAGCATAGAGTGATTTTTCCGATTTTCATTTTTAACTCCTTGATAGTTCACCTCTATAAAGAGCAAGAACAGTTCCAAAACCACACCAAATAAGGTCTGTAAATATCTAGAGTTAGAGAGTTTTTTAGGCGTCTCAATATGATACATTGTGTAGATTTAAAAAACAGCGACGGAAATTGTCACTTATTAATGACTAATCACACTTAAGACTCAATCTTAGAGAACACAACGCTGGCGTTGGTTCCGCCAAACCCAAATGAGTTATTAAGGACGTGTTCAAAGCTTCCGTCTCGAGCCGACAACGGTACGTAGTCGAGGTCGCAATCTTCGGATGGGTTTTCCAGATTGATTGTTGGTGGCGCCACTTGATGTTTGAGCGCCAAAAGACTGTAAATACTTTCAATAGCTCCAGCTGCACCCAAAGTGTGTCCGGTCATACTTTTTGTGCTCGAAACCCAAACTTTTTTAGCGTGGTCCCCGAAGACTGTTTTTACAGCTAAGGTTTCAACGCCATCTCCGGCAGGAGTACTGGTTCCATGGGCGTTTACATATCCAACGCTTTCAGGGTTCAGTCCAGCATCCTTCAAAGCCAGGCGCATCGACAAAGCCGCTCCGTCACCCGTG
>CBDUOS010000130.1:0-9649 GCA_965368905.1 uncultured Bdellovibrionales bacterium
TCACAATTTTGATTTGGTTGTCATCGCCGACTAGAAGATTGGCGGGTTTGATGTCTCGATGGAGAATTCCCTTGTCATGGGCCGCCTGCAGACCTTTGACGATCTCTTTGATCGCCTTTAGAGCATCCATAACACCAAAGCTTTTCTTTTCGATCACTCGCGAAAGAGTCACCCCTTTAACGTATTCCATGACCAGGTAGTGAATGCCGGCGTAAGTACCAAATGTGTAAATGTTGACAATGTTTGGGTGACTGAGAGAGGCGAGGATTTTGGCTTCGTTTTCGAATCGCATTAAGGTTTTGGAATCCATTCTTTTGGACCCATCCCCTAAGAACTTCAAAGCCACTTTACGCGAAAGTTTAATGTCTTCAGCCAGGAAGACTAAACCCATGCCGCCTTCGCCGAGAATTTTTAAAACTTTGTAGTTGTCAAAAATTTCACCTGGTTGAGGTAAACCCATTCATCACCTTTCTTACTGATTTTTATCGGAAAAATGGGTTCTTCTATTGAGGTTTTAGAGTGCGTTTGCGACGAAGGTCGCGTCATGATTTTTCAATCATCATCGTCGTCGTCATCACCTGTTGATGGCTGTTTGGTGAGGTCCACCACTTTGACTTTGTGACGCTGTTTTTCAAGTAGACCGAATTGCCCCACTTGCACGACTTTATCTTTACCATAAACCACTTCGCGCAGGTGCCGATCAAAGTCTAGTTCGAGAGGCTCAGGCAGGTCCACTGACCACCGGACAAAGACATTCTTGAGATTATCTTTGAACTCAAAAGCGAAAACCTCATCACGATCGTAAGACACAAATAACAATTCTTTGAATCCATCTTTATTCAGATCATAGGGAAAAGGGATGGAGTCCTGTAAAAGTGAAATGCGGTTGGATTTATAGTTGGCAAGTTCTGTGAAATCTTCGCCATTGGTGACCCGAAGAATACTACTGCGTTTGTCTGAAGAGTTGGGGAGCACACTGATAAAAACATTTTCAACCCCTCCTTGATTATCCAGATCGGTCACTAAAACTTTGGAGGTGATTTCGCTAGAGCTGGAATCGGAGGTCGAGTCGTTGGGCCACTGGGTGTAGGCAAAATCAGAGTCCAGGACTTGGTCGCTGATCTCGTCTCCGGAGCCAGACTCCGAACAGGCCACGATTCCGTGAATAGATGTGATGAAAAGCAAGTTGAGCGTCCAAAAATTGAAAACCTGAGAGGTGTGTTTCACAGCATCCTCCTTTGAAAGCTTTGCTAGAACGGCCTTTCAGCTCTTTCTTCTATATCGGAGCCTAATGAGGCCGCTGTTTAATAATAACAGCTACAATCTCAAAAAATGGCACTTGAGGGAATTTCTGGCCAAAATACGGGACTTTCAACAGATCCTGTAAACTAGTTCGGCACTCCACCTGACATATCCACTCTGAGATCTAAGTCTCTTAAAACACTAGTGATTTCTGGTGTTGAAAGCCAATTGAAGGCGCTATTGAAAGGCCAATGACTTTATTGAGAACAAAAGTCACCTTTTCTTTGCCCGTTGGGTCTCGCTGCCGGTAGATTCCCTTCATCAACTTGAATTGGGAGATCTTATGAAATTTAAAATGTTACTAACTGCAATGGCAGCCAGTTTTTCAGCACAAGCTGAGCTGAAGCCGATGACTTTACAGCAAGCCGAAACCTTGATGAAACAGCCGCTTCCGCAAGCGATTGAAGAGGTTTTGCAAGAAACCCCCGACGACTACAACTTTTCCACTGCGACTGGTGATAGCTCTGTGAACTATCAGGGGCAAGTGATGCGGAATGTTTTAATAACTGATAATAAGTCAGCGTTCTACAGTTTGAAATACAGCGACATGCTTGGAAACAAAGCCGGCGCCACCGACAAGCTGGACTCCTACTACCTTTACGAAGAGGATAAAGATGGTGGTTCTTTTATCCAAATGAAGGTCGCCAACGAAAGTGGTTTGGTTCAAACGTCTTCTTGGGAGGGGTTTGAGTACAGTGCGGTTTTTCCACGAGCTATCAATTTGTATTCGAAAATGGCAGGTAAAGACAATCCGCTTCGGCATGGAAAACTTTTAGGATGGAACTCACCCCAATTGGCTGGAGTTCAAGTGGATCGAGATGGTGACGGAGTTTTAATGCCCACCGAACTGTTTGAGACCATGATCGAAGTGGTGGCAACCAATGCCAGCGGAAACGAAGTTGGATTCACCGCACCCAATGGTGAGTTACCCGGTGAAAAAATAAACTTGGCGGCAATTTTGCCTACAGGCGTAGACTTAGCTCAGATGTCGCAAAAGTTTTTGCATGCCGCCGTGAGCTTTTCACAAGCGGCTGGTGATTATCTAAGCGATGATTTAGTTCCGGCTCCGAACGCTACTATCAAAGATCTGAAAGGTTTTTACGGCGACAACGGTGATCCTCTGGCTAATCGTACTTATACTTATCTACAGCACTACTGGGATGAGGCTTTTGGTTATTTTGGAGCGGCTCGCAACTACTTGGACTACAGTGACATGGAGATTCGCTCTGGAGTTTCGATTGATGCTTATACCTCTTTTGAAGCTTTTGATCCGGCCAATGGTAACATTCTTTATATTGATGTGATGGCTCAGCCAGATCAGGTTTATTCGATAAGTTCAGAGAAGAATATGGGGTTATCAGTGAATGCTGCCAAGCGAGACCTTGGAGCTCAGTCTGGTTCTGAAGACTTTACCCGCAAAACGATGGAAGCCTTCTTAAAAGGACGTCAACTGGTACAAGAGAAACCAGAGGGCTACCTTCCTTATGCTCAAGCCCAAGCCGTCTTGGCTTTACACGAATGGGAGCGTGTGATTGCGGCCACTGTGGTTCATTACATTAACGCGACGGCTTCGGACCTGCAAAACTATGGAACGGCTGACTACAAGTTTTCTAATTTAGCGAAACATTACTCAGAGATGAAAGGTTTTGCCTTTGCTTTTCAATTCAATCCTCGCTCGGTTATGTCCACTCAAAAATTTCAAAACCTTCATTTGTTGCTGGGTGATAGACCTGTTGATCCAGAAACCGGTGATATTGAGGACTATGTTGAAGATCTTATGAGTGCACGTGATATTCTAGAGAATGTTTACCAATTCAACTCTCTTGATGTGGAGAACTGGTAATGAAAATACTACTGATCTCAATTGTTGTTCTTGGAATGTTTTTTGGCTGCTCCAGCTCGAAGGAGCCCGGGGGGGAAGTTGAAACACCTGTTGATAAAGACTTTGAATTGGCCAGTCATCTGATCAACTCAATGATGGCTCCTCGGGTGGCCTCACTCTTGGGTGGCATGAGTGAATTGCAAAAATCAGTTCGGCAGGTCTGCGGCGGAGAAATTGCTCCTCAGCCAGTGGAGCATTTCCAGTCTCTGTGGACTCAGGTGATGTTGGATTACCACTACACTGAGGTTTTTTTGTATGGCCCTCTTCTGGTCGAAGAAAAAGACAAATTTGGCGACTTTAATCCTATCAAAGACGTGATCTATTCTTTACAAGATCCAGAAAAGCAAGCTCAGATTATCGACTTGGAAGTTAATAAGGCCAATACTCTAGGAGATAAGTATCGTTTGCGTAGTCGTTCTAATATAATTGGATTGGACTCGATCGAGTACTTACTTTTTAAGAGGATGTCTGAGGGTTTTATAATGGCCCAGGGGAATGAAACTTGTGTTTACTTTCAAGCTGTTAATGACAATTTGATGGAGTGGATCGGTAAAGTGAGTGAAAGCTTTTTTAAAATGGTTTATGACCCTTTTCAAACGGCCGCGGGGCAGACCCAAGCTCGAGCCTATGCAGATGCGTGCACTAAGGGCTTAGTCTCATTCGCTGATAAAGTTTTAAAAGATCGCAAGTTGGCCGCTCCACTGGGGATTCAGTCTTCGTCCGGGCATAGTTGCAATCAAGGTGTGGACTGTCACACACTGTACATAGAACATCAATATGCAAATATCTCGAGATTGTCTACTTTAACGAGTTTACAAGCTATCGAAGACTCCTTTATGGGAACAGTTTCTGGGCAGCTCAGTGGTTTGGGATTTGCAAGTTACATTGAAAATGACAGTGCTCAACTGAAGTCTCTTGCCAATAATGAGTTGGTGAAGACTTGGGAGGCCATGCCCGCGGGTGTTGATTATTTTGAGTCTTTTGCACAATACCAGGGTGACGAGAGCTTGGAAAACAAAGCTTATGCGGCCTACAGTCGTGTGAAAAAACTAACGGATTGGCTAAAAACAGATTTTATTGCTGATATGAATGCGGAGTTGCCAGAAAATGTACAGGGAGATACGGACTAAGTTCCGATCCAAAGTTGTGAAAAATTTATGCCTGAGGGTTCTTTGCGGACTCTTGGGCTTTGTTACTTTTACTATTGGTCATGCCGATGACCAAACTGCCGTGGAGCGCCTGTCTGTGCTAGGGAAGAAGGAGGTTTTACCCACACGCCCCGGCTCAGCACATGTTATCACCGAGAACGAAATGGAAAAGTTTGACTTCAATGACATTCACCGAGTGTTGCGGTCCGTACCTGGGGTCAATGTTCAAGAAGAGGACGGTTTTGGACTGCGGCCCAATATTGGATTGCGTGGAGGTCATCCCCATCGAAGCAAGAAAGTGGTTTTGATGGAAGATGGAGTGCTCATTGGACCGGCCCCCTATTCAGCGCCGGCTGCCTACTACTTTCCGCAAATGACAAAAATATCCAGCATCGAGGTTTTTAAAGGAGTTCCTTCGACAGCGTTTGGCCCAAACTCCATTGGAGGGGCGATCAATTTAGTGACTCGAATGAACGAACCTGGGTTCAAACTGGGTGTGCTCGGTGGCAACTACAATTCACAGCAATACAACGCTTCCCTTGGAATTGCCACATGGGGTGATATCAGTTTGGATGTTAACCATACCACGACCCAAGGATTCAAAAAGCTTGATAACAAAGGCGACACAGGGTTCGAACGAAACAACTTTACTTTTCGTTGGGATAAATACTTTGTTAAAAAAGATCAGAACATCAATTTTAAATTCAATTGGTCTGATGAAAAATCCAACGAAACCTATACGGGTTTGACCAATCAGGATTTTGCCAATGATCCTTACCGACGTTATGCCGCCACTGAGCGGGACAAAATGGATTGGAGCCATCGTCAATTGTTTTTGAGTTATGCCATCTCGCCAACTGAGAATTGGCGAACTCGCATCACCCTCTATCGGCATCAGTTTGAGAGATCTTGGAATAAGCTGAATGGGTTTTTGGGTACGAACCCGGCGAACCCGGCTCCTGCAATCGCTAATATTTTGGATAATCCCGAATTGGCTGCTAATAACTATTTTTACCAAGTCCTCAGCGGGAGCGCTGACTCGGGAGCCCTCAGTGATGATCGCGATGTGATAGACCTGGGTAATAATCAAAGACAGTATTTGTCTCAAGGGGTTCAACTGCACTTGGATTATGAGATTTCTGATTTTGCTTGGAGTCATTTATTCCAATTGAACTACCGAGTGCACCAAGACCAAATCAACCGGTTTCATGAGTCCAGTTTTTACAATATGACAGCGGGACGGTTGTTGGAGAACACGAATCGCAGCCAAACCACGACGGTATTAAATAAAGGCTCAGCTCTTGCGAACACACTGACTTTCAGTTACGAGACCCAGTGGGAAGATCTTACGATTCAAAGTATCGTTCGAGCTGAAGACATTCAGTACAAGTTGGATGATTACTTAATTTCCGCAACCCAAGAATCATCGGATCATATCTTGGCGCCAGGTTTAGGGGTTTTTCACCAAACATTCTCTCAAGTGGGTTTTCTTGCAGGCATCAACAAGGCCTTCACCCCGAAAGGGCCGGGGCAAGCGAGCAATGTCCGCCCAGAAGAAGCGGTTAATTATGAAGTGGGGATTCGCCGTACAGGTGCGCTGGGCCTCGAATTGATAGGGTTTTTAAGTGACTATCAAAACCTTCTTGGCACCTGCACTCAGAGTGGTGGGTGTACGGCGGGACAGATAGACCAATCTTTCAATGGTGGAGAATCCCAGGTGATGGGTGCCGAGTTTCTATTGCATACCGATCTAAAATCTAAGGCAACAAACTTTCCCATCCGTTGGACGGTGACGTACAGCCAAGCTGAATTCAAAAACACTTTTGTTTCTGGCTTGAATGAGTGGGGGAGTGGCACTGTGCAAAGTGGGGACCCCATTCCCTATATCCCAGACTGGCAGAGCAACTTAGTTTTAGGATGGGAGTATGGAAGTTGGTCGGCTTACCTCAATGCCAATTATCTCGGACAAATGGCGGATCAGGCTGTTGCGACAGGGCGTAAAACAATTCCCGGTCGTACCGTTTTTGGCTTTGCGGCGGGGTGGAAATTTCTTCCGCGTGCTCAGTTGAAACTGCGTTTGGATAATATTACCAACGAAGAGTACATCGTTTCCAATCGCCCCTTCGGGCTGCGACCCGGTCGACCCTTGATGGCTTTTGCTGGAGTCGAGTATGCCTTCTTTTAACGATTGGCTTGAACCGTTCTATTTTGTTGTTGATCCGAGTAAAAGACTTTTTTTTATTTACTTACTAACTTCCGTTGTTTTGGGGTGCATTGCTTTGTGCAGACAAAAGAGAGTCGGTGTTTGGCGAGCTTTTGAAAGCCTGCTTAACCCTAAGGTTTGGTTTCACCCCTCCAGCCAAATCGATGTTCAGCTTTTTCTTTTTAATAGTCTTTTTAAAACCGCCTTGTTTGTCTTTGTCTTTGTAAACTCCCTATGGGTTGCGAAATTTATTTTGCGAGCATTAACAGATTGGTTGCCTGATCATTACACTTTATCCATCAGTTATGAGACAGGATTGGTGGTTTATGCTTTAGTGAGTTTTGTGGTCTTGGATTTTGCCCGCTTTTTCCAGCACTATCTCTTCCATAAACTTCCATTTTTGTGGCGATTTCACAAAGTGCATCATACAGCCGAGGTGATGACACCGGTGACTTTATATCGAACCCATCCTGTGGAAAGTTTGGCACTCGCTTTCATGAGAATTTTTGTCATCGGGGGTATATCGGGTCTATTTCTGTACTTTACACAGTCCTTAATAGGGCCCTTTGCAATCTTCGGGGTGAATGCGTTCGATTTTATTTTCAATATGTTTGGCAGCAATTTGCGCCACTCGCATATCTGGTTGAGTTTTGGACCTTTGAACAACCTCTTTATTAGCCCAGCCCAGCACCAAATTCACCACAGTCGAGCACCTCGACATCATGATAAAAACTTAGGGTTTGCTCTTTCAATCTGGGACCAGTTGTTCGGAACCTTTTACCAAGTAAAAAAGAAAGAGTTCCTCATCTTCGGAGTACAAGGGGAGCGACACAAAACTCTCTGGACGGCACTAACAGCTCCGTTCAAATAACCCCCACCAAATCCGCATCCGAATTCTACCCCCAAAACATGGCCCTGTGCATTAAGGTACGGCGTACCTAATAAAAGGAACGGCGTACCTTATGGGGCGTGGACTTTGGGATTTGGGGCATTTATAGTGCTGGCCATGTCAAAAGGTAAGATTGTTGCGGGGTGCATGGCGCCCCATCCGCCCCATTTAGTGTATGGAGATAATCCTCCTCAAAATGAACCAAAATCCGAGTGCGGTTGGGAAACTCTCCGCTGGTCTTATGAGCGCTTGCGAGAGTCTCTGAGTGACTTGGATTATGACGCTATTATCGTGCATTCGCCTCACTGGCGAACTCAGATCGGTACCCATTTTTTGGGTTGTCCCGAGTTTAAGTCGGTTTCGGTGGATCCGATTTTTCCTCATCTTTTTCGCTTTCACTACGATTTGAAAGTGGACGTCGACCTGTCGCGAGAGATTCACAATCAAGCCAAAGAAAAGGGGATGATTGTTAAAATGATGGAGAACCCGGATTTTCGAATAGACTACGGGACCATCACTTCTCTGCATATGACCCGTCCGCAGTGGGATAAACCCATCATTGGAATCTCCAGTGTGGGGCGCTCGGCCTATTTCTCAATGGATGTTATGCAAGAGGAGATGATCAAGTTAGGCGAAGCCACTCGTACGGCCATTGAAGCCTCAGGTAAAAAAGTGGTTCTATTAGCCAGTCACTCGTTGTCCCATCGGCATTTTATTACCGAACCTGATATCCCTGAGGATATGAGTCAGGAACATATTTATCATCATGGTCAATATCTCTGGGATATGAAAATGATCGAATTGATGAAGCAGGGAGATGTGCAAACGATTTTTGATGTGATGACCGACTTCACTGAACAAACGATCAGTGAGTGTGACGGCGGTGGTTTGATGTGGATGTTGTCGGCGATGGGCATGCCAACAACACCGGCAAAAGTTCATGGCTACGGAACCGTTATAGGTACAGGAAACGTTGTTGCAGAATGGAGGGCTCAATGATTCAACCTGAATACACCGATGCTCATTGCAAAAATGTTTTGAAAGGTTTTGTTTTGCCAGGATTACCACATCCGTTGTTGCAACCGGAGGGACGCCCGGCTTGGAAAAAACTGCGTCAAGCTTACGATCGAGTGGCGCAAGAGGTGGCATCTCTCAATCCGGATTTGATTTTAATCTATAGCACCTACTGGGCCAGTATTCTGGGTCACCAAATTCAAGCCCTGCCCAAACCCAAATGGACTTTGGTGGATGATGAGTGGCATGACCTTGGCAGCATTCCCTATGAGTTCAACACCGATGTGGAGTTTGCCAAGGCCTATAACGAAGTCAATCTCGAGAGAGGTTTGAAATCACGCCTTACAGCTTATGAAGGCTTTCCGATCGACACAGGGTCTGTGGTTTGTCTGAAGTTACTTGATCCGAAGAATAAATTTAAGAGTTGTATTGTGTCTTCCAATATTTATTCTGACCGCGCCGAACAGATCATTCTCGGCAAGGGAGCAAAAGATGCTCTTAAGAAAACTGGAAAAAAAGCGGTTGTGATTTCTATTTCTAGTTTGTCGAATCGATATGCCATTGTTGAGCCGGACCAGTGTCCCGATGAAATCTCTTCAAAAAAAGATGAAGAGTGGAACCAAAAGTTTTTAGAATTTTTAGGCAAGGGTCGCTTGGAAGATGTTTCGCAATTGTCACGTCAGTTTCACCGCGAGGCTCGAGTGAGTAAAAAAGTGGTGAACTACAAACCCTTTTGGTGGTTGGCCTCAGTGATGGGCGAAACCAATGCCTACGAAGGTGAAATTTATGAATATCAACCGGTTCAAGGAACTGGGGCCGCTATTGTTGGACTAACGCCCACGGCGCAACCGGCTCCCGACTTGGAATTTGACGAAGACAATGTGGAAGTTTATCAAGGCGACCGCAATGTTCTGTCGGGCGGTGACGAGCCAACAGTGGAGATGCACGAGGAGACTTTGCAGTGAAGGTTTATCCCTCAAGCCCACTGGGCGAAAAAACCAATCTGCCCACTGGGCGCGACGTGGAATGGGAGCCGCTGGTAGACTTCCGGCGCAACGGCGTCAGTGAAAACACAATCCATGGTGCTGTTTCTTGGTTTTCTGGTGACCAAAAGATTCACGCATGGGGTGGAAACGTTTTGTGTTACGGCCGCTCTATGATGAAGCCCTTTTACATAAAAGTTTTTGCCGATGAATTGGCAGAAGAGACGG
>CBDUOS010000131.1:0-9595 GCA_965368905.1 uncultured Bdellovibrionales bacterium
ATGAATCAATACCGATTGATCAAAAAGTTGGGGCGCTTGTTGCTCGATCAAACCGAGCAGCTCAATTAAACTTTGTGGCTGAGCTTGCTTGAAATACTCATAACTAAGCTTTGGCTGCTGGCCTAAACGCCCCAAACCCACTTCATGGCTGATCGGATCGATAGAGAGCTGATATTTGGAAATTTGCGGAGGCTGGTCTTCGTATTGCCCCTGAGCTGGCATAACCAAAGTAACAAACAGCACTGTAGAAAGAAAAAGTCGAATCATGTCCCCCACCCCTTCCAGAGAGGAATATCCTTAAGAAGACTGACAGGGTCAAATACTCAGTTCACGGCCAGCACATATGGCATAGCGCATAAACCGCCCTTTGCAGACTCCGAGAAGGCTTCATGGACCTTAGGTGAGTTCTCAGGTCTAGGCTTTTCAAGTCATGGCTTTAAAGTACAATGATATGGATGAAAAAATGCCTCATTTTTCTAATTTTATTACCTCTGGTTCAGTGTGGCCCAATCGAGAGCCAAGAAGAGAGTCAACCTTCTCCGCTATTGGTGACTCCCACCCTTCCCGTAGAACGTGAGCCCCACACCAATCCCAAACTTTTGCTGATTGGAGATTCACTCGCTTCGAATACAGCTTTTTCACAAACTTTGATAACAGCCTTCCAGCAGTTTAAGAAAAATTGTCAGGGAATTAATTTTGAATATGAACAGATCACGTCGTTTGCACTGCCCAGCAGTTCACCTCGCCACTTTGTCGCTCGCTCAGGAAGCAACAAAGATTGGTTGTGTCGGCAAAAGCGAATTTATCACAATGGAACTAAAACCGATCAAACGGGCCAAACGTTTTGCAGTGGCATCGGCAGTAAGTCACCTCTAGAGAAATTGATAGAAGAAGAGACTCCCACCGATCTGGTGATTGCTTTGGGAACGAACAGCCTAGCCTTCAATGGCGATTACATTGTCGAAAAAGTCACCGACATGTTGTCACAATTGCCTGAGGGCTCTCGTTGTTTTTGGGTGGCTCCCACTTACGTTAGCCAAAAATATCACAGTAAAATTGCAAAGGTGGAGGCCGCTTTAACCGAAGCGCTCGACACCCACACATTGACTTGTCAGTTGGTCAAAACTTTTGATGAAATGAAAAAACAAACCCAATGCTCACGGTTTTACGTGAGTGATGGAATTCACCACACCAGCTGCGGCTCACAACTTTGGGGCGAAACAGTTTTCGATAAGATCTGCGCCGATTATTAGGCCGGAGAAAGCTCCCCGGTCTCGATCACTAATGACCTCTCGCCTGACTTCTCTGAGCACAAGTGCGTAGCACGGCCTTCGTGTACTCGATATGCTTAGATAAAAAGAACTTACTCTGATCCAAATTCTTTCGATGCTCGTGACGCAGACTTTGCATCTCTTTGCTAAGGACCATACGAGCCATGCGAGTCGATGACGGCATCTGTCTGCGGTCCTCTTCAAGAACCTTGAGCTTGACCTCAAGTCGATCCAATTCTTTTTTATTTACGTTATAGCGGGCTTTGGCCTTTTGCGCGTTCTTTTTATAAACCGCACAGTGGTGAGCCAAAGTTTTTGTATTGCTTTTCTTTGCGCTTGTTGCCAACGATGTCGAACTAAAGATGAAAAGACAAACGAATATAAATAACCCCATCGTCTTCTTCATGCTTATCTCCTTGTAAATCAAATCTACTTATTTGATAGAAATAGAATATTGGATTTAAACTCCAATTGATATGAATTACAAAATTGAGACCCAGAAACATAAACAATCCCACAGAGAACCAGTTTTAATTCACCTTTTAAATATTTTTGTAGAACCTTTGTTCGCCCTATTCAGAGCGTTTTCCAACTCTATTCCATTTTTGATACATTTTCATATTTGACCCACCTTAGCACCACCACATGTTCAAATGCAGAGATGACGAACTCGTCACGACGAGTAATCAAACTTTTTTTCAATTGGAATCACCGTAGATATCTTTCCTTTCATTTTAAGCAGTATTCGTCACAGTTAGTTCCGACGCTTTAGTTCACAATATTTGATGTCTCATTTTTGACGAACTGTCGTTTTACACCTATTCCATCCGCACAAACGTAAGTCGTTCGACTTTAAACAACATCCTGAGGAGGGAAAATGAAAACTTTAATTCTAATGATTGCAATGCTTGCAACATCTGTGGCTTTTGCTAAATCCGATAGCCAAATAACAGCGGAAAAACTTTTTGACAGCATGACACCAGCCCAAGCCATCGCTTCTAAAAAGTTCAGCCAACGAGCTTGGAACCGAAATCTTCCTGGAACCTCCACTTGGATGGGCCCTGGAAACATCTGTATCAATGGCGGCAACATCGAAACTGTTAAACCTATGACCGTTTGTAACGAATGGCGTGTCGACCTTAAAGACAGCAAGTTTGGTAAGTCATATAAGACTTTCACATCTCGTTCACGAGCCAGAAACTATGCTGATGAGAGCAGCAACGCCAAAGGCAGTGAATACTGCTCCGATTCAGAGCTCAACTACTACAGCCACCCAATCAATTGGCAAGTTCAAACCTGTGTAAAGTGGGCCGTAAAAGTTGAAAATGGATCAACAAAAACTTTCACATCTGAAGCTAAAGCCGACAACTACGCAGAAGAAAGTAGCAACGCCAAAGGTCAAGCATACTGCATCCAAGAAGGAATCGTTAATAAGTCCTTCAACACCGTATTCAAAGTGGACTTCTTCAGAAAAACAGCCCACGACAAATACGACAGCAAAAAGTTCCTTGGCTCACACAAGTACACTTACCAATCTTGCACCATGCAAGACCTAACACCCGTACCCGCCAACTAAAAAGGTGCCAGGCCCTGTTCCTGCACCCATCGCGTCAAACGCCCCTTATAGGAGATTTTCTCCTCCCATAAGGGGCTGATTTCTAACCTTTCCTTTTTTAACTTTGTAATATGGACGTTTCAAAGCATAGCGAACAGCCTCCAACCTTTCTGGCTCAGGAGCTTGATTTAACCACTTTAGAGTTCCCTCGATATCACTAAACAATGTCGCATCTTCCACCAAAGGGATTCGCACTTTTTCAAAACCCAACACGGCCCTTAATGTACTGAAGGGATAGTCTTCGACATTTTTGCATATTCCTGCAGTCACTGGATTCCTAAAACTATATTTGTATGCATTTAAATAGTAATTTGGATGTTGGAGAATTGTTTTGAAATGCCTGCCAGCGAAAGTTCCATCGATTCGATTTCCTTTTTCATTTAACCGACGACTAACGTTACCCATAAAAAATTGCATGCACTGACTTATATTTGCTTGGGGTGTTGAAGCCACTAAATGGAAATGATTACTCATTAATACAAACAAATGCACCTTTAATCTGTGAACGATCGATGTCATATAGAGTTCATCACAAAAAATATCCCAAACAATCTTCATTTCCAGGTTGAACCACTCTCTATTAATACACCTAGCATTGATACTGTATGGAAACTCGCTTTGAAGTATTGCCCTTGCTCTTGCCATACACTTGAGTCCTGCAACCCAGAAACCTTCCTAGAATTCATCTATTCAAGTGCTGATAAAAAGATGCACGTAATTCGATTGCGATGTTCGGCGCACAGTGTGCAGGAATAAGGCCTGGCACCTTATTGTGGGGCGGTGGGTGCAGGAATAGGGCCTGGCACCTTATTGGGTGATTTGGTAGGCGGCTCCTAGGAGGGGGAGGTCGTCGTGGTTGGCTGAGACTTCGATTTTCGGAAGGGACATGCCGGCTTTGGTTCGGCCATGGAGGATTTCGGCTATTAGGGTTTCGGTTCTAGTCATGAAGAAGGGGGCTGAGACCATTGCGAAGCCGCCAGCGAAGACGAATTTCTCTGGGAAGTATATTAAGTAGAGATTACTTAAGGTGACGGCCATGCGTTGGCTGTAGAGTCGCCACATTGCAGTGACTTGTTCGTCTTGTTTTTCAGAAAGGTGAATTAAATCAGATCCGGTCAATTCTCTTCCCAATTGACTCCCCACTCTTTGTGAAAAATGAAAACCTGAGAGATAAGACTCCATGGTTGGGTAGTTTGCGAAGGGGGTTGAGTAATCTGGATCGGGCGTGTCGGCAATAATGAAATGTCCCAGTTCTGGGTGCATGTTTTGCCCGCCGCGTGCCAAGTCTCCGTTGACGATAGCCCCCACACCCAAACCGGTCCCGAGAGTGATAACCACTAGGTCTTTCAGCTTTTCTTTTTCAAAATGCTTATACTGTCCAAACGCTGTCATCGCGGCGTCGTTGTCCACCACTACCGGCAGGTTTAACTGTTCGGACAAATCGTCTTTTAATTGAAAGCGCAACCACGAGTCGTCGCCATTCCCCAGGTTTGCAGGGTTACGAATTGTTCCCTCGACAACGTCCACCGGACCTGCCGTTGAAACGCCGACTCCCGCCAATCCGTATTGTTCGATTCGAGGTCGCAGATGGTCGGCAATTTTTTTCGTGAACTCTGGTGCTGAAACCTTTGGTGTCGCATAAGAATTCATATCAGAGAGACCACTACCATCCCAAACCGCGGACCGGATTTTGGTTCCACCAATATCTATCACTGCATACTTCTTGCTCTGCGCCATCCTTGTTTCCCTCACTCAACTTTATCGTGAGACCTTGAAGAAACAAATAGTGGATTTTGGAACAGAGAGCCAAACATCCACCCGTTGACCCCCAGCCCCCACCCTCCTAGGCTTTCAGAGGTTTTTAACGCAACGGGGGACTTTATGGATAGCCTAACTTTTGATCACTCTGGACTGTACAAACGTGGCAAAGGTTTCACTTTTGATGATGTCTTGATCGTGCCAGCCAAAAGTGAAATGCGCTCGCGACGAGATCCCGAATTAAAAACCAAGCTCACAAAAAATAGAGAGATCACCGTTCCCATGATTTCAGCCAATATGGACACCATCACTGAGTCCACCATGGCAATCGCAATGGACCAAGAGGGTGGATTTGGCATCATCCATCGGTTTATGTCCATTGAAGACCAAGTGAACGAAGTAAAAAAAGTGAAAGACTATGGTGCCGGAAACATTGGAGCCTCAATTGGTGTTAGCGCAGAAAGCCAGGATCGCGCCCACGCCCTAGTCAATGCCGGAGTCAATGTGATCACCATCGACATTGCTCACGGCCACTCTGTACAAATGTTAGAAACTCTCAATTGGTTGAAAAAAGAATTCCCAACTGTCGATGTGATTGCTGGCAATGTTGCCACCGCTGCAGGTACCCGCGATCTCATTGAGGCAGGAGCTGATGCTATTAAAGTCGGGATCGGCCCTGGCTCGATGTGCACCACTCGCATCATCACCGGCTGTGGAGTTCCACAACTGACAGCCATTGCCATTTGCGCCGATGCCGCTCGTGAGTTTGGTGTTCCAGTCATTGCTGACGGTGGCATCAAATCCTCAGGTGATATCGTAAAAGCGATTGCAGCCGGAGCCACCTCAGTGATGTTAGGAAGCATTCTCGCCGGAACCATCGAAACACCCGGACTCATCCAACACGGACAAAAACACTATCGGGGTATGGCCTCTCGTGCGGCGCAAGACTCTTGGCGCGGCGGAGTTCCCACCGGAATGGCTCCTGAGGGAGAAAGCACAAAGGTTTTCGTGAAAGGCCACCTCAGTGACGTCCTGGGTGAACTGGCTGGTGGATTGCGCAGCGGAATGACCTATATCAACGCACTTGAACACAATGAAATTATGGGAAAAGCTCGCTTTATGGAGATGTCACCCATGGGAATCCAGGAATCTCGGGCCCATGGTCTCTAAGCGCATAGGCTTTAGACACTCCTGTTCTTCTTACAGAAAGCCTTGTAAATAGGCGCAATAACCCGTTAAATGTCTCCATGAGAATGTTCCTCTGTCTTCTCATTTTATGGACTCCCCTAATGCTATTGGCATCGACACACGAAAGTCAGAGCTCGATGGGACCAGTGTCGATTCAAGGTGATCTTGAAATACCAGAAAACTTTGAAGAGAAGAAACAGCTTCTTTCAGAAAGAGACCAAGTGATTCCGATGGAAGCCACCAAGACCACCAGCCCAGGCGCCTTTGGTGGTAAAGTTTTGGAGTATCACTTAGCTGACATCATCGACAATAACAAGTTTAAGCCCCTTGAAAGCGTGAAGTCCCTTGAGAAGACCATGAACAAGAACACGCAAGTGGATTCTGACCTTGTAAAGATCAAGTCGAAAGTGGACCTGAATCGGCTGAAAGCTGAAATGGATATTCAAACCTTTGTGAATGCAAAAATATGGACAGAGAATTCTTTTAAGACATTGCGCTCTCAAATGAAGCTTTACGAGTTGGAAGACGGGGGCTTGATCAGTATCGAGAACAAAGCGAATAACGAGGACACCCGCACCTACTTGAACCTTGAAAAAACATGGTAAGTTCTCTACTCTAGTCCCCTATGCGACAAATCAAACACACCCATGATGCGGTTTTGCAGCTCGTAGAAGCTGTTGGCCCGAAAATAATTTTGGCCACCCCTTTAGGTGTCGGAAAACCCAATTATTTTCTAAACTCTCTCTATCAACACGTTCGAGAAAATCCGCACCTCAATTTGACAATACTGACAGCACTGACTCTGCACCCTCCGGTCGGGAAAAGTGATTTGGAAAAACGTTTTTTAGAGCCAATGGTCGAACGCGTTTTTGGTTCTTATCCTAACCTGGACTATGAAAATGATCGCATGGCAAACAAACTTCCCACCAATATTGAAGTGATCGAGTTTTATTTTCATGCCGGCAAGTATTTATCAAATGGTCCCGCTCAGCAGAATTACCTTTCAAGCAACTACACCCACGTGGTGCGCGACTTGGTTAGCCGAGGTGTGAACTGCATCTGCCAACAGGTGGCCCCCGGTGAAATTGAAGGTGAAGATGTTCTTTCTCTCAGTTGCAACCCCGACCTCACAATTGATTTGGCAGAATTATGTGAAAAACAAAACAAGCCCCTCTATAAATTGGCGCAAATCAATCCAGACTTGCCTTTTATGTACGGCGAATCCATCGTCTCTCCTTCTTTTTTTGATATCGTTTTGAACAACCCTGATGAGTACTTCCCCGTTTTTGCTCCACCGAAAATGTCGGTTTCAGACGCCGACTACATGATTGGAGTACACGCCTCCACACTTGTTAAAGACAATGGCGAGATTCAAATCGGCATAGGTTCTTTGGGAGATGCTCTGGTTTATGCTCTCTGCCTACGGCAGAATCAAAACGACCAGTACCAAGCGATCCTAACCAAACTCGGTATCAACGAAAAAAGTTTTCCCATTCTAAAAGATTGGGGAGACACGGGCTTTTTTGAAGAGGGACTTTTTGCTGCCACAGAAATGCTAGTGGACAGTTTCTCTGAACTCTACAAATGCAAAATTTTGAAGAAGAAAGTCTTTGATTCGGTGGTTCTGCAAAGATTGCTGAATGACGATGAAATCGAAGAGACGTTCTCTGATGAAATTTTACAAAAACTTATAGAAGCTCGAGCCATTCATGCCGATCTCACTTTTGCTGATTTTCAATTTTTACAAGAATTTGGAGTTCTAAAAGAGTCCTGCTCTTGGCAAGAAGGATGCCTGGTTCTACCCGGTGGTGACCGTGTACAGCCAGATTTGAAGAACATTGAGATCTTGCAACGCATTCAAAATGAGGCTTTAGGGACACGCTTAAGAAATGGCGCTGTCGCCCACGGAGGTTTTTTCTTAGGGCCACGGTCTTTTTATGATTTCCTAAAAAAACTTCCCGTTGCCGAACGTAAACTGTTTCGTATGAAGCGAATCTCTCAAATCAATCAGCTCTATGGCCATGAAGAGATCGATCGCCTGCAAAGAACCAACGGTCGATTTATCAACACTTGTATGAAAGTCACACTAAATGGAGCGGCCTGTTCGGATGCTTTAGAAAATGGAGGCCAGGTTTCAGGAGTGGGCGGCCAATACAATTTCGTTACTATGGCTCATGAACTGCCAGATGCACGGTCGATTTTACAACTGCGCAGTTGTCGCACCAATTCCAGAGGGCAATTAGAATCCAATATCCTTTTTCACTATGGAAACTGCACGATCCCCCGACACCTTAGAGATGTTGTGATTACAGAATATGGTATTGCTGACTTGCGTGGAAAAACCGATGCTGAAGTGGCTTGTGAATTGATTCAAGTGTCAGACAGCCGTTTTCAAGAGTCTCTTATCGATGAAGCTGTAAAAAATCGGAAGCTCCCCACCGACTTTAAACTCGATCCTCGATTTGCCAATAACTACCCTGGGACCTACACCCAAGTCTTGCAGGAGTTAAAGAAAAAGGATCTATTTGCGCCATTTCCTTTTGGAACAGATTTAACGACTGAAGAAATTCAGTTGGGCCGAGCTCTTAAGAAATTAAAAAGTCTGAGCCGCAAACGCTTCGACATAATTTTGCATATCTGTCAGGCTCTCACTGAAAAAGGTCCCACTGGGGACGAAAAAAAGCTTTTGGAAAGACTCCAACTTTCTTCTCCAACCACCTTAAAAGACAAGGTTTTTCAAAGAGCGATCACACGAGCCCTACGCCAAGCCTAGCCGGTTATTCATAAAACGCATAACTCCCATTGCAATTAAGAATTTGTCTTACATTCCCTGTCTGTGGTCTTTTGATTTCGAACACGGAGCTTACTTTAAATGTCACAGATCAGATCCAGAGCCGAATAACAAAAAAGAATTTACAACAACTCAAAACTTTAAGGGGGAGAAAATGTTAAAAATTCTAATGGCACTCACAGTGTTGGTCGTAACTGGACGTTCATGGGCCGAGCCTACCGTCGAACAACCGGATCGCAATATCGAAGCTTACAATCCATCACACTTGGAAAAGGGCATTCTTGGTTTCGATCCAGTCGCATATTTTGCTGAACATGGTGGCCAAGCGGTACAAGGTGACGTCAACATCTCAGTCACATATGGGGGTATCGAGTATTTTTTCAGTAGTGAAGAAAATCGTCAGATCTTTCTTGAAAATCCTACAAAATACGAGCCCACCTATGGTGGCTGGTGTGCATGGGCCGTGGCCAACGAGGGTTATGCGCCTGTCAATCCTATGCTTTTCACCGAGCATAATGGACGCATGCACTTTTTTCTGCACGCCGGAACCAAAGCAAACTTTGACAACGACCTTGTTCAAAGAGAAAAAGACGCTGACGCTTTCTGGAAGTCTGAAACCGGAGAGGATCCGCGCCTTTAAGGAAAATTGTGGAGAATAAAATGAGGGGGATTCTTATGTTTAATACTATTTTGATTGCACTGGTTTCGACGCTGGCTATTGGCTGTGGAAACTATCAAAATCTCAAAGGAGGATCCCCCAATCCTCAGGTCGGTCAGGGTGTTCCTGACAAATTCGCCAACACACCTCTAGACTTCGAACTTATTAAAACCGAATTTTTACAAAAACAATGTATCGAGTGCCACACCGGGCGGCACACAGCCTACGCCAATTACGAAGTGGTTCGCGCAGCCGCTTCGGCCATGCTTGAACGAATGCAAAGCAGGGACGTCACCCGCCTGATGCCCAAAGGA
>CBDUOS010000132.1:0-9561 GCA_965368905.1 uncultured Bdellovibrionales bacterium
CTATGTCTGGTTTGGCGATTGCTTTATGAATATCAGGTCATCCCTTTACCTAACTTTTTAACAAAACTGGGCATGGTCGTTGTAGCCTTTTATTTGGTTTATCAAAACTTCGGACAAATTCTCGGCCTTGAAGCGGGCTCGGCCCTATTGATTTGTGCGGTAGGGTTAAAACTGATCGATGGTGTTGGGTACCGAGCAGCTATGGTTCTTTTATTTTTGAACTTTATGCTTTTGCTGGCCCGTTTTTTAGAGTCCCAATCTTTGGGGATCACGGTCTTTGCTGGGTTTGACTTAATTATTACGACGGCCCTTCTAGTTCAGTTACATAATAGTTCTCGTATGAAGTTTAATTTTTACACCCTAATGAAAACAGGAACCAAGCTGTTTTTACAGATCACTCCTTTTATGGTTCTGTTGTTTTTTGTTTTTCCACGGTTTTCCACCGGCTTTCTTAATGCACGTTCGAGCCGTCCAGCTTTGGATGGTTTTAACGAAACGATGCAGCCGGGTTCCATGTCTCGTTTGGCGCAATCCGATCTACCAGCCTTTCGAGTACGATTTCGGGGGCGTCCCCCCATCACCGGCGAAATGTATTGGCGAGGCGGCATTCTTGCCACCAATTTAAATATGAAGTGGGAGCGCGGAACCTTCGATAAAACCAAACCCATCAAGCCGGGAAAAGCTCTGAAGGGGGCCACGCGCTACGAGATCATGCTGGAGCCAGTTTTTCGTGACTGGATTTTTGCCTTAGACCGAGGAATCTGGGTGGAGCATCGTAGTCGAATGTTACAAATCAACACGATGCTCATGGAAGGTAACATCTTCGCTTTGAAAAAGCCTCACGATAACAAGTACCTCTACGAGGGGTACTCCGTCGGCAATGTGAAAGAGACTCTCTCTGCAAAAAGCCGGCGTGTGTTCTTACAGGCGCCTGAAAACAAGGACCCCCGCATTGCCGAACTGATTCAAAGAATCAGCGAAAACGCGCAAGACAATGAGGCTAAAGCCTATCGATTGATGCGTTTTTATCAAGGACAGTTCCGCTACACACTCAACCCTGGAAAACTAAAGACATTGGAGTTAGGAGAATTTCTTTTTGAAAAACGACAAGGGTTTTGCGAACACTTCGCAGTGAGCTTTGCATCTCTGATGAGGTTAGCAAAAGTTCCCGCCCGTGTGGTGGTGGGGTTTCAAGGGGCTCGTAGAAACCACTTAAGCGATTACTACTTGGTCACCAGTAAAGACGCTCATGCCTGGACTGAAATTTGGTCAGAAAAAAAACAACAATGGATTCGTTTTGATCCCACAACAATGGTGGCTCCTCTCCGCTTCGAATTAGGCGGCGATCTTTTTCATTCGATGTCTGATGAGCAGTTGGCGGCGGCCGGAGAGGATAAAAACTTTTTATCCCAATACAAACCCAGTTGGTTCAAGCAGGCTTCGTTTGCAATGGATGCTCTCGCGACCAATTGGAACTTGTTTCTTTTGAATTTTGACAGCACCGGACAGAAAGACTTCTTTGCACGATTGGGTTTTAAGAATATCAACCAAAACCTATTGCTATCGGTGTCACTATTGATTCTTCTAAGTTTCTTTCTGTGGGTTCGACTTTCTACTCGAAAAAACAGGAAAAAAGAAGACCCCGCCCAGAAGTCCTATTTCAAACTGCGTGATCGTTTGGCTAAGCGGGGAATAGAAAAGGAATCTTTCGAAGGTCCTGCAGACTTTCTCAATCGCGCGCAACAAGAATACCCAGAACAAAAAGAAAACCTCGGCAAGTTTAAAATCCTCTATTTACAAAGCTACTACGGTCTTGACCCCAAGCATGATCAAATAAATCAGATACTCAAACAAATCCGATAATTTCTTTCTTTATTCTTTTTAAATTTAGCGACCAAAGAGTCGCCTGGTTCGGAACATGAAAAACTGTACTTAGTAGAAGGCTTATTTAGTGCCTTTGTAAACGTTAGCAGGTGGGATATTGCGAGCAATTGATTCGCACTTTTCAAACTTAGAAAAGGCTTCTTTGAAGACTTTTTTGGCTCTTGGTGCGCCCGGATAGCTGAGGGCGTGGATACAAAGAAAGGTGGTGAAGTGACCACCGGGTTTTAGAACTCGAAGAATGTCTTTGGTGATGGCTTCTTGCATGTCTCCAGCGAACATTGTCCAAGGTAATGAGCAAATTACTGTGTCCATAGACTCATCGGGAATATGCTCTTTTAAATTGTCTGCAGAAAGAGCCAGAAATTTTTCATTGGGGTATTTGTTCTGCAGGTAAGAAACCAAGTTTTTGTCGATCTCAATTCCAGTGTATGAGGCGAGCTCACTTCTGCGTTTTAAAATGTGGTGAGTGATGGCGCCACTTCCGCTGCCAAGCTCTAATACATGGTGGCCTTCACCCATTTCTGAATGACGAATGAGGGCTTGAGCCAAATATTTTAGGCTGGGGAAAATTGTGGACACATTTCGTGGGTCACGAAAAGCGGCCTTGACGAACTCCTTGAATCCACTTGCGCTATTATCCATAGGAGGGATCTTAGTGATATTCAGCATTTGAGTCTAGAGAAAATTGAGGATTTAGGTCTATCCATTTTACACTGATTAAAAATCTACCACTTTCTATCTTGTTCTTTTTGTTCAAGCTAGCTAAACCATTGAACCATGGCTATTCAATCCATTGTTTTATTATCTGGCGGTTTGGACTCAGTTTACAATCTGTATGAATCCGTCGCTCATTGGCCTGACCAAGTGGAAGCGATTTCTATCAATTATGGCCAGAAAGCTTGGTCCTCTGAAAAGCGGGCGGCTCAAAGGTTTTGCCAGATCTTGGATGTGCCTTGGCATGAGTTGGACCTCTCCTCTCTTTTTGCCAAAGACTCCAGCTCTCTGACCTCCGATCAAAAGATGGTTCCCACCACTGAGGTGAATATTGAAGACCTCAGTGCCTCGCAGAAATCGGCAGAAAAAGTGTGGGTGGCCAATCGCAATGGTGTCTTTTTGAATGTGGCCGCAACCTGGGCCGAGAGCCTCGGGGCACAGTGGATTGTTCCTGGATTCAATGCCGAAGAGGCTGCCACCTTTCCTGACAACAGCCCAGCCTTTATCGACAAAATCAATGAGTGTCTGAAGCTTTCAACCGCCAACGGCGTGCAGGTGCGTTGTTTTTCACAAAATCTTTATAAGAATCAAATTGCCCAATCTTTGGTTGAAAAAGGGGCTCCGATGGGAGAAATTTGGTCTTGTTATTTCTCCGGTGAGAAACCCTGCGGAGGCTGTGAATCCTGTCAACGGTTTCAGCGCGCTCTGCAATCCACCGAAAAGTAAAGGTTGGGATTATGCATACACTTTGGATTGAAAATGAATCGCTCTATGATGGGCAACAATTGGCTCCTCTATACAACTACCTTCAGCACGGAGCCTTAGGTGATTCGATTGTTGCGTGGGTGGGAGCCTGTGATGTCCCCTTTGAACACATGATCGATGGCGAAGACTTGCGCGAGATGAGCCAAATCAAGGGCGATAAAATGCTCCATTTCGTGACCGAACTTTTTCAGTTTCCTTTATCCACCGCCGTCGCATTGCAGAGGCTTTGGGGGGAAATCCTGATCAAACAAATTGAAAAGAGTAGTGGTAAGACATGGGGTATGGAGCGCAAGGGCGACGATGTGTTTTGGGATGGCAAAAAGCTAAATATCAGCATTGCCACCTGTTCACAGACATCCTCTTTGATCCATTACGGGGTCAACGTCACCAACGATGGCACGCCGGTTGAGACGTGTGCCCTTTCCGATTTTGGTCTCACCGATCCAGAGAGCTTTGCCATGGAATTTATGGATGGCTGTAAAAATGAGGTCCACTCTCTGAAGCGCGCCATGGTGAAAGTGCGCAGTTTTTAACCTATATTCAAACCTTTAAAGCCTTGATTTCAGAGGGGGAAGTGACTACTGTACCCCCAATCATTTCAAGGAGAACGGATAATGACGCCTAGAGTAAGAGAGATTCTCAGCTGGTATGGGGCCGATAACCCCGGAGTGTTGAACAATATGGCTCGCGTGCTGAATCATGGCCGCTTGGGTGGAACCGGCAAGTTGGTTATTTTGCCTGTGGACCAAGGCTTTGAGCATGGGCCAGCTCGCAGCTTTGCGAAAAACCCCAATGGGTACGATCCGACCTATCACGCCTCATTGGCCGTAGAGTCCGGATGCAACGCCTACGCTGCTCCCTTGGGGTTTATCGAGTCGGTGGCCCGAGATTTCGCTGGAGACATTCCGCTTATTCTTAAAGTGAACAACTCAGACAGTTTATTTTCTCCAGAAGGACCCTGTTCGGCAGTGACCTCGTCGGTGGAGGATGCCCTTCGCTTAGGTTGTGTTGGAATTGGTTTCACCATTTACCCTGGTAGTAGTCAGCGCAAGCAGATGTATGAAGAGATCCAAGAAGCCGCTCGTAAGGCGAAAGAGGCCGGACTTCTTGTGATTATTTGGTCTTACGCTCGTGGAGAGCAGCTTTCGAAAGAAGGGGAGACCGCGATTGATGTGATCGCCTACGCCGCCCAAATCGCCGCCCAACTGGGAGCCCACTTTATTAAAGTAAAACCACCGACGGCCCATATCGAACAAGAGGCCGCCCGCAAAGTTTATGAAAGTCAGGGCATTCCGGTTGCAAAACTCTCTGATCGAGCCAAACACGTTGTTGAATCTTGCTTCAATGGCAAACGAGTCGTGATCTTCAGTGGTGGTGCCGCCAAAGGAAAAGAAGAGGTTTTGGAAGAGGTGAAAGAATTGGCCCAGGGTGGTGCTTTTGGAAGCATTATGGGGCGCAACGCCTTCCAACGTCCTAAAAAAGAAGCCATTGAACTCCTCAACGCAGTTATGGATACTTACGTCGGCCAAAACTAAAAGGACTTTTGAATGAGTGAAAATCAGGACAATCCCATACGAGCAGAAAAACGCACCAAACTTCACAATTTGCGCGAGAAGGGGATTGACCCCTTTCCTCACAATTACGATCGAACTGCGCGAACTATCGAAATTCGGCATCAGTTCGAAGACAAGATTGAAGCCGGAGAGCGTTTAGAAAACGAAGTTTTTCGAATTGCTGGACGTTTGATGACCAAACGACCCATGGGAAAGGCTGCCTTTTTCAACCTTCAAGATCAATCGGGCAACTTGCAATGTTATTTGAAAAAGGCCGAGTTGGATGAGACCAGTTTGACCTCGTATGATAATATCGACATTGGTGACTTGATTGGCATCGAAGGTTTCGTTTTCAAAACCAAAAAAGGGGAGCTCAGTCTTCACGCCACAAAATTCGAAATTCTTTGTAAAACTCTAGAGCCTCTTCCAGAGAAGTACCACGGCATTCAAGATGTGGAGCTCAAGTACCGTCAGCGCCACCTTGATTTGATCATGGACCCCGAAAGTCGCAAAGTCTTCGAGACCCGTTCAAAAATCATTTCTGAAATTCGCTCGTTTCTCAATGACCGCGGTTTTTTAGAAGTGGAAACGCCAGTTCTGCAACCGATTTATGGGGGAGCAGCAGCTTATCCGTTCTCCACTCATCATCGCGCTTTAGATATGAAACTGTATTTGAAGATTAGCCCTGAGCTCTATTTAAAACGATTGATCGGTGGTGGTTTTGAGAAAGTTTATGAAGTTGGCAAAAACTTTCGCAATGAAGGAATCGATCGCTCTCACAACCCAGAGTTCACGATGCTCGAGTGGTATGAGGCCTACACCGACTACAATTATCAAATGAACCAGTTCGAAGAGCTGGTGGCTCACCTCGCGCGCAAAGTGACCGGAGACACCAAAGTCACTTACCAAGGGCAAGAGATTGATTTCACCCCGCCTTGGCGTCGTCTCACTGTGTATGATGGTGTGCGAGAGTACGCCGGCATTGACCCCGAAGCGGCCAGTGTTGGTGACTTGTTTGCAAAAGCCAAAGAGTTGGGGAGTGACTTAGAAAAAGCGACTTCTCATGGTGAACTGGTTATGGAACTTTTCGAACTTTCAGCCGAAAGTGAATTGATTCAACCCACCTTCGTCATTGATTTTCCGGTTGAAGTTTCACCTCTCACCAAAATGCATCGAGATAAAAAGAACTTGGTGGAACGTTTTGAGCCGATCTGCGCCGCAATGGAAATTGGCAACGCCTACACCGAGTTGAACGATCCCGAAGATCAGTTGAAACGCTTGAAAGAGCAAGAAGCCAAGCGCGTGGTCGATGAAGAAGCCCAACCCATGGACCTCGATTTCATGCATGCCATTGACGTCGGCATGCCACCCACCGGTGGTGTCGGAATCGGTGTCGAGCGCATCGTGATGTTACTCACCGATCGCCCCAGCATTCGCGACATTTTGCTGTTTCCAACGATGAAGCATAAAAACTAACCAGTCTCATATCAGAACATACAAAATTTTGACATGCCTCCTTGCTATTCTTGTTTCATAGCAAATAACAACAGGGGGCAAAATGCTAAAATTCTTAGGTTTTTTACTAATTAACGTCGGACTAATTTTCTCAACTTCACAAGCTTGGTCGTTTTTCTCAGGGTGTTCTGACGATTCATGTCGCACCAAGAAGGAGGCAGTCAAGGGTGGCACCTATGTCGCCTATATGAGCAGCGGAGGTAAGTGGCATAAGTTTATCACCACCAAAAATATCTCAATCGAAGAAGCATATGATAACTGTCGGTTAAATGCGGATAACAATCCTTCAAAAGGGATTTTGTGTCGATTCAACGGATTTCATATTTACGGACTCGCCAAAAAAGGTGTTTATCGTATCAAGATTGGCAAACGTGTACACACTTTTAAGAACGTGCAGAAGGGGTCAGCTTACCAACACTGTAAGCGCTACGCCAATTTGATGTCTCCAAAAAAACAAGGACAATCTCCTAGGTTGAGAATGCCAGTGACCTGCACCTTGAACGGAAAACTGCTCTATACCAATCAATAAAAAGAGAGGGCAATTTTTTCTACAAAGAAGTCTTGATTCCATGGAATCAGGGCTTCTATTTATTTGGCTTTTCTACTGGCTTTTTTTCTTTGACGTCGCTTTTTGTGTTGAGACGGTTTTTGAGGGGTGCTTTGCAGTCGGATGAGAAAAGAAATTGGGACAAAGTCTTTAAATTTTTTGTCAAAGCAAAGAGCAATTTCACCACAATTTGGACGCTTCCAGGTGGTTCTCAGCTACCCATTCAATAAACTTTTGCTGGTGGGTTATCAGATTCACGATTTTCTGACAATTTGAATATTATCCTCAATGGAGCAGGGTGGCTATGGGGGCTTTTACACTAAGAATAGGGTATTTTCCCTTTATGAATCGGCTAATTTTTTATTTCCTTACCCTTTTCCTTTTAGTCCTTAGCGCTTGTCAGACTCCCACTAAGGTATCTGAGAAAGACATGGAGCTTGAGTCTCGAGTCTTTTCAAAGATTGAATATGGAAAGCCTAAAGAGCTCAAGAGAGCGATCATAATGGATACTCGCAGTTCCTTTGATCATCAGATGTCGCGACCCCCGCGCAGTTTTCATGCCTATTGGAAGGACTGGCTATTGCGTGGTTACTCTGGTGCAAAGCTTGACGACAAGAAAAATGAATTGCAAAGGCTATTGGCTCTTCATGGCATCGACCCTCTCACCGAAGTGGTAGTTCTTGGTAAAGGACTAACCGGAAAGGGCGAAGAGTTTCTGGTGGCCAGTACGTTGTACAGTCTGGGTATTGAACGCATTCGCTTTATGACAGAGAAGCAGGCGAAAGAGGCCTTTGTGGCTCGTAATCTGCCAAAAGTCGAAAATGTGCCGAACTGGTCCCGCCCGTTGCGCAAACTGTTGGCCTGTGAACTTTTACCAAACGATGAGGTGGCCGAGAAAATGCAAAAGGCTGATATTGTTGTGAGTCGAAAGTTTTTAGAAAAGGGTGGTAGTCCCGAAACCTATTTTACAAAAGATTTAAAATTTAAGAAGGCTCGTTTCCCCAAGGGGTTACGATTGCGTGTGTACAGTCCACACACCCAATGGGCCTATGGAGTGGCTTTGCATTTGTTAGAGCAGGGTCGACAGCCCTGTGTCCTCTAGGAGTTGTTTATGAATGAAGTGTTTTGGCAGAAGTTTCATGTCAGGTGGTCCGACCTTGATCCCAATTTGCATATGCGCCACACCGCCTATTTGGACTTGTGTGCCGCCGCAAGATTCTCTTATCTGGAAAGTTTAGGCTTTGATATGGCCAAGTTTGCTGAACTGAAAGTGGGCCCCATATTGTTCAGTGAACATATCAACTATATGAGTGAAGTTCACGCCGGTGAAAAATTGAATGTGAATGTTAAGATTGCCGGGCTCAGTGAAGACGGTCGCAAATGGAAAATGCACCAAGAGATAGTCAAAGAATCGGATGGCAAGATGGCGGCCTCTCTCGACGTGATGGGCGCTTGGTTCAGTGTGGTTAACAGAAAACTGCAAAAGCCACCCGAGCTTTTACAGTCGAAAATGGATCAACTTCCAAGAACAGATGACTTCAAAATTTTATAAAGACAGACACTGATCGCCGATATTCAGTTGGGCTCCGACCTGTGCGGTGCTCTGGCACTGGTTATCGAGAGTGGCAGATATATAGTAAGCGTTGCAGGTTTGGTTCTCCTCGTTCTTTAAGACAGTTAAATAGTGCAGCACCTCTGGGTTTGATGAGCGTATCTTCAACTCCATTTTTACAATTGAAGAGTCTGGATGTTGGCTTCGCACCAATGTGGTCGCCTTTTGAAAGACTGAGTTGACGGCATTTAGATCGTGTTGAGCTTGCGAGAGATGATCACAGGCTTGGGTTGTGACTCCAGCTAAGATTATAACAATGGCTATGACTGTTTTCATTCCACCCTCCTTTGAGTTCAACGAACACTCTGTTTTAAGGGAGGAGTTGACTTTGATCGATCGATCTTTGACTGAGTGGTAGAACACTCACATCGTTTGGGGTGACATTGTAAAAATGTCACCCCTTTTGCAAATGACAACCACCAGTTGTGAGTAGTTGGATCTTCAAGCGAAAGATCTTGTGAAAAGATTATTGATTTTGCAATTTATCGATCAAGTCGATGAAATCAATCAGGATGTCCAATTTACCATTGCTACGCGTACAGCGAACAATTTGGCAAGTGTGGGGACGCAAACTGTGACGACGACAGTTGCGAAGGGCGCGAGTGCGAACGTTGGAGCGGTTTGGTCCTTCCGCTTGAAAGCGTCGGCCTCTACGGTTGCGAGAAACGCAAGTGAACTTTCGACCACGAAAAAAGTTTTTGTCGATTTGTGGGCCACCACGGAAACCTTCAAAGTCAAATTCGGGAACATCTTGTAGCTCTTGAAAAGAGTTAATTTGATCCAGATCATTTTGGTCGAAGGCCATAACTGGGTTGAATGTGAAGACAGACAGTAAAATAATCATTAATGTTTTCATTTATCCCCCTCGGATAGTTTGAATTGGAGTACTGGATAGTCAGTTTTAGCTCCAAGAGGTAATGAAAAAGTCTGTAATTTGTGGATTTTTATTATCCACAATGTTTTCTTGGTCT
>CBDUOS010000133.1:0-9528 GCA_965368905.1 uncultured Bdellovibrionales bacterium
GGAATCACCATCGACTTCTATAAATGGATGTTCGCAACGGCTCCGATCGCCATTCTACTCTTGTCTATCATGGTTTTTTTACTCCGAAAAATATACCCCTACGATGTCCCACTACCGACCAGCTTTCGAGATTTTATAGGCAAAAAGAAAAGAGATTTAGGTCACCTGGGAACTTCACAAAAAATCACTATCGTTGTTTTTTTTATGGCCGCTTTTTTGTGGGTTTTTAAGGGAGGACTCCACTGGCTGGTTGGCTTCACCTTCCTAAATGATACCTCAATTGCAATTGCCGCCGCAGTGACTCTTTTCTTAATCCCATCACCAGATAGCAACTGGAATCCTGTTTTACAAAAAGACGATATCAACAAACTTCCGTGGGATATTGTTCTTCTATTTGGTGGTGGCATGGCTCTCGCCTCAGCATTAAAAAACGTGGGCTTGATTGAACTGGTGACAACCTACTTTAGCCAGCTCGACTTCGGTTCACCTTATTTACTAATCGTTGCCTTAGCCATGATTGCACTCTTCTTAACCGAAGTGATGAGCAACGTGGCACTCTGCGTGGTCGCCCTTCCCTTGATCATGAAACTGGGTGAAGCCCAGGGTCTAGATCCGATCCTAATTGCGATGCCCGCTGCCCTATGCACCAGCTTTGCTTTTAGCATGCCCATCTCTACGCCGCCTAATGCCATTGTCTTTGGAACCAATGCAATTCAGGTAAGACATATGCTCAAAGCCGGACTCGTTCTTAATTTTATTGCCCTTGCTGTGACCATGACCTTGGGCTATTGCTTGATTCAATGGATCATATTATAGTTTCAATATGTTTAAGAAATTCTTTTTTCTCGCCACTGTATCCGCTTTTGTTTTAACTCTAAGTCACTGTACAAAAAAGCAAAGTGATGATGAATCCGATCTTGAAGGTTTAGAAACGTCACTCAACAAAGCCGATCAAGAGATCAAGAAAATGATCAATAAGATGTCTGACGTGGGATACCAGGACAAGGAAAGCATAACGAATCTGCTCAAAAAATTTGACCAATCCAATGATAAGTTTGAACGGTTCCAACTTTGCTCACCGATCCTGATGGCAAAACTCAGCTATGATTTACGTGAAACCATGGAACAAAAAGCACCCGAGCTGACGCAAGAACAACTAAAGATTGTTGAGAGTGCCAAAGCTCATTGTAATTGGGCCACTCAAACTATCAATGAGTTTGAAGAATCATTAACTGACAAAGACTTCAAAGCGATCGCTGAAGGAGTACCAAACTCGCTGGTTCCTCTCCGCAAGGGTCTATTTTCTTCCGGCAAGAAGTGCTCCAAAGAAGAGTTTTTAAAACTCACAAAAATTGATCGCGAACGTTACACTGATACCAAAGTGTTAGGTTCCATTTTAATCATGGGAGCGATTCAAACCTCAGGAAATATTCGTCAGTACATTCCAAACTACAAGAAAATCTTAGGAGACAGTCAGTTTAGAGAAAAAGATTTCCTAGAAAAGTTTTTGGATTATGCTGCCAAAGAACAACAGAATCCTCGTGCCACAGAACAAAAGAAACAATCGCTTTTACGAGCAACCAAAGCCTTTTCTCAAGTTGGCATCAAAAACATTCCCAACTTCCTAATGCAGTCAATGAAAGTAGCACCCAATTGTTTTAGCTCAACTAAGTCTGGTGTGATCGATATTGCAAAATTAATCTCTACCGCTGACCGGATGAAGCTGATGTATGCTCGCTTGATCGACGAAGTTAAAAAGTCCGGAGATCTTCCAAAACTGGAACCCGTTGAAAAATCTGACAAGTTAAAAAACATTGATATTGGATTTCTCGACAAAGTAATGAAAGAAAAAATTGCTACGCGAGACAAATGGTTCCGTCCATTTATGGTTGTTGGAGATAAAAATGGCTTTATCCTTGTCTCCTCTGGCAAAGACAGAACTCCCGGCACTGAAGACGACCTTCGCTACCCATTGCAGTAATCACGCTGCAGTGTCAGTGTGTGAGCATGACGAATCCCCCTGGCCTGTTTAGCCCCTTAGCCTTCGTCAGATCTTTAGCTGACGAATTCTATTCAAAATAGAGCGTGCTCCACTTTGACTTCACTGTCTTATTGGCTTTAGTGACTGGTGAAACCCTTGAGAACTCTCGAACAGGTCGTTTGTTGATTGTTCGTTAATTAAAATCTTGTTTTCAAGGGGCGGTAGCACCCCTTTATATGCTTTCGGGGTGTTGCATTTTTTCATTTCGACCTGTCGTTTTTACACAAAAAGGGGGTTTTGGTGCAAACCAGTCACTCCCGAATAAAAATGGCCGGAACTAGGGGACGACAGATGAAAAATACAAAAAAATTTCACTTTTCAATACTTTATACAGCTATTTTCTGCGCCCTTTCTTTGCTACCACAAGCTGGTGTGACTGGCGGCGAGTACAGTGGTGGTGGCATCCTTTACCCCGTCAACTATCAGTTTCCGACACTTGGGACCGCCCGGATCGCCTTCAATAAATACAATTCTGAATCCAATGGGACAGCCGCCTTTTGGGATACCTCCTTTGCAAAGGTTGTCCCTGAAATGGGCATTGACCCTTCTACTGGAGATCGCTTTGTAGCAGATGCTGAAATTTGCATCGATGGAGATGTGGTTCGCTCGGTCGTTCCAGGAGACCGTACCGGTGAGTTCGCTGAAGTTCCATTGACGTGGGAGGAGTTGGAGTGCCGCCGATGGCAAGTGGACCGAAGAGACCATTCACTTCCTAGAATATTTACCTCTTTGACTCGAGCAGAAAGATACATCCGGGAAGATAACGATGCACGTGGAGAGCCCTACTGTCGTGATGCCGATTGGGAGTTGGTGACCAAGAGTGCACCGACTTCTTATCTAGTGAAATATCTGGCAGACGTACGCGGTGAAGATGAACTGATCGAAGTGGGTCGGTTCCGTTATCGATTTTTTGAATGCAATCAACTGCAAAGGCTGGCTGAGTTACGTCCAAATTTTGTTGAAGATCATAATTATGGTTCCGAAGATTGGATCCAAATGGCTGGTGGCGAGTTCAGTGGTGGTGGCAAACCGAAAAGGAATAATTGATGCTGGATGCCCCAAACCATCCCTCAAGAATCAAGAAACGGTTGCGCCCGAAATCTGAGCTACAGGAAGCATTCGCCCAGTTGCAGGAGATTTTAACTTCCTATTTGGATTCTCGTCCCCATATGTCTCTCAATGGGCTCGCTAAGCGATGTTCTGTTTCCGAGCCCACCTTACGGAGAATCAAAAAGGGACAGCTAAAAACTCTTCCTGAAGTGAGTACCATTATCGATTTGCTGATGTACATCAGCCAAGAGAAGAATGCTCGCAAAATTCCAGAACTCTTCTCTGGGCCATTGGCAGACTACTTATTATCAAAGGTTCCACAAATTGAAGCCATGGTAGAAATCGAAGTCTCAGAGTCTCTCACCCAGTCTCTGCAAGATCCTGTGAAGTATTTAATCTACAAATTGGCAGTTAACAGTGAAGGCGTGACGATCGATAAAGTTGTCGAAATGTTTGGCAGCTATGGGGAAAAGCAAATCCAGGAACTCTTGCAGGAAAAACTTATTGAATTAAAAGACGGTGCTTACCATGGATTAGTACAAAGCTTCTGCCTTTCCAATGATGTCTTTGTGAAACATTTTAAAGCCACTGCCGACTTTATCAAACCAGAGAAGTTAGCAAACTCTCCAAGAAACCTATCACCCCTTTTTGCTAACTATTCCACGGGCCTAAATAAAAAGGCCTATTCTGATGTTTTGAAAATTCAGCGGCAGGCCATGAAAAAAATCATCAAAGTTCTCGTCGACAAAAGCTCTGAAGGTCCGATACCTGCGTTTTACTTGGCTGCAATAGATACCTTAGATCACAACTCCGCCGATGAAATATAAGTCTCATTCTGAGACATCCTTGACAGACAAAAGTCTAAAATCGAGACAGACTGACTTATGATTCCCCCTCCAGTCGCGGGTTTCAAGGGATATCAAGAAATATTATGTTAAACTTTAGGGGTGAAATGTTTATCTTTTAGTCTCTTATTTAATGCTTTTATTGCCGGTATTTTAACGAGTTGCGCTCATTCGCCAATGCCAGATGAAGGACCATGGAGTTTGATTCACAACGATGATGCTAGAGAAAAGTACATGATGGTACAAGCTGCAGCAGGTTCCCTTTCTTATAAAAAACTTTACTACAATATCAAACTTTTAAACGAGATGTACCCGAATGAAGAGGTGATCACAATCACACATGCTGGAATCTACGGGGATTATGGACAAACTCTTTCGCCTGAAAAAGAGAAAGAGTACAAAACCAAAGCGGTTGAAATGTTGAAACCGTTTGTAAACAAAAAATATAAAAGTCTCATCTCACAAGATCGCATTTTGGCCTACAATCAATACTACTATCATTCAGCTCAGTTTAAAAAGCAGTATGAGTACGGTAAAAAGGTCATAGAAATGGGGGGTCAAGGAGGCGAAGTTTTGGTCGCCGTTGGCAGTTCCATGCTGGCACTCAAGCTCGATCAAGAAAACAAGATCAACCAAGCTCGAGTGATGGCTCTTGAAGCTCGTCAGTCTTGGGAGGCGCTTTATGATCTTTCAATTCCGCAAATGCAAAAAGTGGCCTATGAAAATTCGTTTTATATTTCATCGCTGGCTTTAACAGGAGACTGTTCACAAGCCCAAGATGTCTTTGATGCAATTATTAAAGAATCCAAAAGATACAGTGAAATGCAGCGCTGGTATCAAAAATTCAATCCAGAAAATATCAAGAATTGCCAGGGTGCGATCCAGAGGCATCTCAGTAGTCAATAAAAGCACGCTTAACCTTAATACAACAGGCGTCACTTCGTGACCGCTGTGCATTATAGTGCGGCATACTTTTACTGACCGAACCGCAATGACTTACCTACTGGGTGGCATAGATCCGACTTCTCTATCTTAGTGGAATCGTCGACAATTAATGCATGAACAAATTGATCGTTTTGCTAAGTATATTGTTCTCAATCATTTTGATAGCGGGTTGTACTTCTTTGCAGGAGCGGGGTGAAGAGTACTTGAAAGTTCAAGCTTACTCGGAAGCCATGGCCACCTTTGAGAAAATTTTGGCACGAGACTCAAATGATCAAGAGGCACGCCATGGCTTGAGACGTGCGCAAAAAGGATGGATAGGAAAAACTCTAATCAAGGTCCGTAGACTTCGCATGGCCGATAACTATGAGGAGAGCTTGGATCTTCTTCTGGAAGTCTATGAAAATCAAAACCACTGGCAAGTATACCCAAAAGGGAATGTGGCCTTCACACAGGAAGAAGAGACTCTCTGGGCGCGACGTTCGATTCTCCGTCTCGTCCATGAAAGTGTAAGAGACAAAAAACCACTTCGTGGTCAATACTACCTGAATCGATATCCCATATTTTTTCAAGGCCAAGTACCCAAAAAACTTTATAAAAAAATGACAGATGCTATCTACCAATTGGCACAAAGAGAATGTCGGTTACAAATTCGCAACCTTAAAAGTTACCAATACTTTTATGGTCGTTTTGTCGAAAGATTTTGCCAACAATGGAATCTCCCTCCGCCTGACCTGGCACTGTTGCAGGAAAAATTCAAGAAAGAGACCTACTCAAGAGTGGCATTAAACATTGATAAAGCGCATGGTTTTCCTAAGACCTTTGCCCTCGATTTAGAAAGCCGTTTACAGAATCGATTCAAGGATTCACCCTGGTACGACTCATCATCTAACAGAGTTTTAAAATTGAAGTTTTTGGGACGATACGACTATAAACACACCACACGTCCGACGACATTGACCCACACTTACACTGAGTCCATACCATTTGAAACAAGTCGAATTGAAAGAAAATCCACATCTTCAAATAATAAAAAGAGTGATTCGAGCCTTGTCACAGCCTTAAAAGTCACCGGCTTTATTCTTTCAGCAATAGCTGGTGATTTTGGATCAGAGAGACGAACTGACAATGGTGATGGCACCGTGACAGTTTATGAGACTCACTATCGTGATGTAACTCGAAGTACTGACTATTCGGCAACGGCTCACCTGGAGACTTTTGAAGCAGAAATGGCTCTACAAGGGCGATTGAATAAATGGCCGGTTCAACTGGTCCGCAGTGAAGAAGGCAGTCATAACAGTGTTTCTCACCAAAACAACATGTCCAGTATTGGTCTCTACCCCAAGTCAGCAGACCTAGTCGGAAGAGATGATTGGATTCAAAACGAAAGGCAACACCTGTCAGCGGAGTTTGGACGTTCTCTCAAGGAGCATTGGCGAGATCAGTACTGTAACTTGAAGCGTTTCAACGGCCAGTCTTCTCAGCAACGAGAACAAGCCTTTCGTTGCATGGAAGTGGCCAACTCGCAAACGCCTGTGGGCTTCCGTCGGTGGTTCAAGAACAAGTATGGACTTGAACTCAATAAAACTATAGAACTCCTATATCATGATCCCAAGTAAAACTAAGGTCCAGACTCGCTAGACAAATTAATGAAAATTTCAAACCTCGAAAAGTTGTGAGCGACTTTTCAATGATGGTCTTGTTAAACTGGAGATCATCAAGGAAGTTGCACTATGAAATATCTATTCTTTAGCCTATTTACTATTATATTTTTCATCGCATGTACTGTGGGTCCAAAGACCACATCACACAACACAATGAAACCAGACTCAGCGGAAGACATCAACATGGAAAATCTGAAGCACGGTTGGAAATCCCATGATAAAAAGAAAACTAAGACATACGCCTCTGATTCTGACTCTGTCGCTCGTGGAAAACTGCTCTACCAGCACCACTGTCAACAGTGCCATGGAGACAATGGAAAAGGCGATGGTCCTTTAGGTCAAACCTTGAAACTCAAGCCCTCTGATCTAACCAATATCTCTGAAAAGCTTCCCAACTCTTATTTAGTTGTTCGAATTAACAAGGGCAAAGGCAGTATGCCTCAATGGGACCCTCTTTTGACCAACAAACAAACCTGGGACCTCACGCAATACATTCTTCATATCGCTACCAGAAGATAAGTTTTGATATTAGTAATCTGTTCACAGCAGAAACTGAAACAAACTAGACAAGGGCATCAGCAAAACCATGAGGATTTGTGTTTTAATAGATGCCCCCGAACTCAACGCCGAGAAATCTTTCAATTCCCCTTGGTGGATCATTTGATTCGCAACTGCTAACCGCTCTTCCATTTTAGAAGCAACGGCCTTCGCCAAGTCGGGCGAGTCCTTACAGATCAACATCAGTTCGGAGTTCAGATTGGCCGAACGAGGGTCGATGTTGTAAGTTCCCACTAAAGTGTGTTTATAGTCGATCACCGCACGTTTCGCATGGATTCCCCAGTTTGCATCGAACGCAATTGAAGATTGAATGGGCGAGGGGCTCCCCTTCATTAAGTGTAAATCTATTTTATACTTTTTTATTTCGAAAAGATGTGAGGCCATAGCACTGGTCACGTAAGTGGCGTCCGTAGAGTTAAGGCTATTGGTCAGGACTCGCACCATTATGTCTCGTTCAGCTAATTTTTTGAAGATATCCAATCCACCTTTCCCCAAAATAAAATAAGGACTTTCGATTAAAATATCAGATTCCACCTCTTTCGAGAGATCAGCCAATTCGCGAAATATTTTGTGGTGCTCTTCGGCAATCGAAGGAGGGTCAGTGACAAAAATAACATGGTGGCAGGGGAAAGCTGGCAATCCGCGACTGATATTTTGTTGCATCAGTCCTTCCGTTTTCCCTAACGCATTTGTGTCTTCAAAAAAAGATCGTGTTTGCTCAAAAGCTTCTGGGTCAACTTCCTCTGTATCTGGTTGATAAGCCATTTTCGACTCAAAATAGGACATAAACCCTTCGCGAACAAACAGAACAACTTCGCCTTGTACTAGAATATCGGAATCAAGAAAATTATAGACAGGATCCATATCAAAATACTCATCTGCAATATTACGACCTCCGATAATCATCTCTTCTGCATCAACGACTAACATCTTTCGGTGTGTGCGATGCTGTATCGAGACGATTCGATAGAGAGGGGCTGTATTGTAGTATCGCACTTGAATTCCAAATTGCGATAAGTACTTGGCATAGGCTGGCTTCAAACGAAAGATCGGCTTTGAGAAATCCACAAGGATTCGCACATGCACACCCGCTTTTGCCTTCTTGATTAATTCATGCATTAACAATCGACTGGCTTGATCAAGATCAAAAATAAAAAATTCCATCTCAATGCTCTTATTAGCTTTGCGAATCAATTGGATGCGAGAACTTAAGGAATCAACGCCCCGATCTAGAATAGTAATTTTGTGAGGGCTTTTAAATTCTCCTCGAGTCGACTCCATATCGACACCCTTCATAACTGCCATTTTAGAAATAATAAAAAGACCAATTGCCACAAAAAAATACAACCCCACAAGAGTTAGAAAAGTGTAAATCCAACATTTGCGAGCAAAACTGTGAGTTTTGAACATGATGACCCCAATAGTTGAGTCATTATGCTAACATAGGGCTATATCTTGACCAAACTGAAAGCCGACCCATATTCAACTAATGGACATCGATGATCTCCCTGTAGAACTGCTCACCCCTCCTGAAAAAAGACTGGTTCAGACCATGATTACGTTGAAACCTGCAAGCAAAAGTCTAGTGGTTACACTGTCCATGGTTCTTTTTATCACTTTATTTAGCCAACTCTATTGGATGAACTGGGGAGGCTTCTCCCATTTTTTGCCAGCGATTAATCAAAAAATTTTTGTTGAAGGGCAGATTTGGAGATTGTTTTCTGCCATTTTAATCCATGGAGACCTAGGGCATTTGGCCAGCAACATGTATATGTTGGGAATCCTCAGCTATTTTGTATACGGGTATTTTGGCAGAGCTGTTTACCCTTTTGGAACTTTCATCGGGGCTGGATTCGTCAATTTGATCTCTGTCTACACCTATCCGGCCCACGTGCAACTTTTAGGAGCCTCCGGATGGGTTTATTTGCTCGGTGGATTTTGGCTTACAATGTATCTTTTCATCCAAAGACAATACCACTTTAGCCGTCGCTTGGTGCGGGTTTTCGGAATAGCACTGATGGTGTTTTTCCCCACCACCTTTGAAGCCACCACCAGTTATCGCACTCACTTCATCGGCTTTGTAATCGGTGCAGCGATGGGCATTACCTACTTCTACAAGAATCGCAAAAACATTCGTAACTTCGAAGCCCACCGCCTCATCGGATAGCCCCACAAAAAAAAAGGCCGAAAACCAACAAAGGTTCACGGCCCCTACCAAAACAATTTCAACACCCCGCGAGAAGCATTGGGTACGGCGTACCCTACTTTTTTAGTTTGGACTTGAAGAAGCGAACGGCTCCTTCAGCTACTTTTTTCTGGGCTTCTGGTCGGGAAATTCCGTGTCCTACGTCTTTTAGGACGGTGTATTCTACGGACTTTCCTTGCTTTTTCATTTCGCCTACGAAGTCATCCATTTCCGCTTTGACCG
>CBDUOS010000134.1:0-9450 GCA_965368905.1 uncultured Bdellovibrionales bacterium
ACCGATAGCCTCGGCGAAGATTTAGAGGCTCCTTTGGGGACTCTTCTGGGTGAGCGCCAGTGGGCTCGTTGGACCCACGACCAAGCCCCAAAATCTTCGAACCGTATCGATGTCGCAACTTATAAATTGGAGCCTGTGGATTTTACTGAGGACCTCTCTCAATACGAAGAATTTTTCTGGGCCAGTGGCAGTCAATTTGAGCGGGCGGTGGCCTTGCAGCCGGTGATTTTAAACAAGACTCACTATTGCGGTCCCGGTCATACCTACACAAAAATTCTACAGGTGTTAAAAGCTAAGAATATAAATAAACCACCCCAACGCTTGCCCCATCGGGCGGTTTGGTTACGGGCCATTGAGGAATTTAAAAAATGAGTATTTTGTCTGAAAAATATTTTGAAAGAGCGAAAAATGTTTCACCCGGCGGAGTCCAATCACCGGTGCGTGCTTTCAAAGGTTTAGGAAGGGCGCCGTTGTTTTTCGAAAAAGCGAAAGGCGCGATGATGTATTCTGTGGATGGACAAGAGTATATTGATTTTTGCCAGAGTTTTGGCCCCCTTATTCTCGGTCACCGTGATCCTGACGTTTCGGCCCGCGTGGAAGAAATGATTGGCAAGGCCTGGACGTTCGGAGCTTGCGAACCCTACAGTCTCGAATTGGCTGAATGGATCGTCGAAAACGTTCCCCATGTTGAGAGTTGTCGTTTTGTCAGTTCAGGTACTGAGGCGGTCATGAGTGCCTGCCGTGTGGCCCGTGGAGTGACAGGGCGGAACAAGATCATCAAGTTTGAAGGCTGTTACCACGGTCACGTGGACTCCCTTCTTGTAAAATCGGGAAGTGGCCTGGCCGGAGTGGCTGCCAGCGACAGTGCTGGTGTCTCAGAAAATGTGGCATCTGAAACCGTGGTGTTGCCCTTGGGCGACCGCGAAGCTTTGCAACAGGCTTTTGAAAAACATAAAAACGAAATTGCAGCAGTGATAGTTGAACCCTTACCCGCCAACTTTGGACTTTTGAAACAAGACTTCGCCGACTTACAGTATTTGCGAGAAATCACTGAGGCCAATGACACATTGCTGATCTTTGATGAAGTGATTTCGGGCTTTCGTGTGGCCATGGGTGGTATGGCTGAATTGGCCAATGTAACCCCCGATCTTGTCACTTATGGAAAAGTCATTGGTGGAGGTTTTCCGGTGGGGTGCTACGGCGGAAAAAAAGAGTACATGGATCATGTGGCTCCGATCGGTCCGGTTTACCAAGCCGGAACTTTGAGTGGGAACCCCGTCGGTATGGTGGCGGGCCTAGCCACCTTAACGAAAATGCAAAAAGAAGGTGTGATTCCCGTTATGGAAGAACGAGCTTCCAATTTTGCGGAAGCTCTAGAAGGACACCTCAAAGAATTGGAACTACCACTCAAGGTGGTGCAATTTGGATCTTTGATGTGGATTCATGGTTCCGAGAAAAAAGAGCCCAGCAATTTACAAGAAATTTCACCGAAGCAGGGAGAGATCTTTAAAGAACTCTTTTTTAATTGTTTGGATGAAGGCATTTATTTGGCACCCAATGGTTACGAGGTCTCCTTTTTGTCTTATGCTCATACTGAAAAAATTATTATCGACTGCAGTCATCGTTTCAAAAGAGCTTTTACTAAGCTCAAGGAGACGTGGAGCTCGTGAGGTGGGTTTTTGGAATTATCCTCGCTTGGCTGATCTTTGTCATGTCGCTGGCCGGGTGGTGGCTCTATTTTGGGATCACGACTCTTTCGCAAGCGGCCGGATATGGCCTGCCTTCTGAAATGCACCGCCACCAAAGGATGTTGTTCACGGAGGGTATGGTTTTAATGGTGAGCTTGTTGGTCGGGGGAATCGCATTGTTTTATTTCACTTACTCGACATATAGAGAAAAGTCGGTGAAAGAAATCTTCTTTGCCAGTTTTACCCACGATTTGAAGACGGCATTGTTTCGCCTGCAATTGGAAGTCGAAAAAATGGGAGATCAACCAGAGGCCCAAACCATCCTTGGGCACACAAGAAAAATGCAAATCAACTTAGAAAACAGTTTGGATGCGACCGTTGGTGGAAGCAAAAGACTTTATATTGAAAAGGTAGACCTTAAAACTTTTCTTTTGGACTTGCATGCCCAATGGCCCGAGTTCCATATCAAAGTGAGTGGTGATGGCGAGTTGCCAGTCGACCGTAAAGCATTGCAAAGTATATTTAAAAATCTATTGCACAACTCAGCGGTTCACGGCAAGGCTGATGAAGTGGAAGTGGATTTAAATAAATATGGAACCTGGTATGAAATCCGCTACCGTGACAACGGTCAAGAGTATACTGACGAGCCCACAGAGTTGGGGCGAGAGCCACGTTACTCCTCTGGAGGCTCTGGATTCGGCCTCTTTATTGTTCGCCAATGGGTGCAGCGCTTAGGTGGAAAGATCAAGTTGTCAAAGTCGGACAATGGATCACTACAGGTTAATATTTCGCTTCCTGGAGGCGCGGTATGAAAATTCTTTTAGTGGAAGATGATCGCGATCTCGGTCGGTTGATCACCGGAGAACTGGAGAAGCGCAGCTACGAAGTGCATTGGTCGAAGGACCTACATGACACCAATAAATTATTACAGGATACCGAATTTGAGTTAGCCATTATTGACCTCAACTTGCCAGACGGGACCGGTTTTGAATTGGTGCGGCCAGTGCAGTGTCCAGTGATTATCATGAGTGCCTTAAGCGATCCAGAAAACCGATTAAAAGGGGCCGAACTGGGAGCGATTGATTTTATTCCTAAGCCTTTTTTATTACAGGAGTTGTTTTTAAAAATAGATCGGGCTCTTGGTGAGCAGTTGGAAAAATCGAAAGTTTGGTCTTTAGGCGAAGTGACTTTGGATTTAAACAAAAGACAGATCCAAAATGGCAAAGAAACTCACTTGCTCAATAAGAGAGATTTTCGACTTTTGGATATTTTAAGCAGCCGGGCTCCCGAGGTAGTAAGTCGCGATGATATTATGGATTATGTGTATGGAAAAGAACAGACGCCCTCGCACCGAACAGTGGACAACGCTGTGGTGGGGGTTCGACAAATGCTGGGTGACAGCGGTCACGACTGGATTCGTTCCGTCCGTGGCGAAGGTTACCAATGGGTATATAAAGGATAGGTTATGGGAAATGTAAAATTTAAAAACGCATGCGAAAGAGTGACTCAGCCGGTACCACCAGTTTGGATGATGCGGCAGGCGGGGCGTTACCATAAACATTATCAAGCGCTACGCAAACAGCATAGTTTTCTTGAGCTTTGCAAGGTGGCCGACTTGGCCGCCGAAGTGGCAATGGGACCGATTGAAGATTTTGACTTTGATGTGGCCATTCTGTTTAGCGATTTACTTTTCCCTCTAGAAGCCTTGGGGATGGGACTGGATTATGTACCAGCCCCTCAGTTAGGGTGGTACCTGCAAGAGCAGAGCGATTTCAAAAAAATGCAAAGTATTGACAAGGCCATTGAGCATATGCGCTTTCAGGGTGAGGCGGTCACTGCGACTCGTAAACGTCTTCCCGACGAAAAAAGTCTGATTGGTTTTGTTGGAAGTCCTTGGACATTGTTTGTTTACGCCGTTGCGGGTTCTCATAAAGGAACTCTAACGCCTGTCAAAAAGAGAATGAGCCTGTTTCCGGCTTTCTGTGAATTGATCACACCTTTGATGGAAGCCAACATCAAGATTCAGTTGGATGCAGGCGCTGAAAAAGTCATGATATTTGACACTGCTGCCGGTGAGCTTTCAGCGCAAGATTTTGAAAAGTATCTGCACCCCTACTTAATTGACCTGTCGCAAAAGTTTCCCGGTCAATTGGGCTATTATTCTAAAAACACATTGAGTTCTCACTTGACCAATTTATGGGAGCATTCAAAGTTTGGCGGTTTCGGTTACGATCATCGTTGGAATCTCGCCGAGCAATTTCAAAAGGCCAGCGGCTTTGTGCAGGGTAACTTTGATCAGAACATGTTATTTTTGCCAGAATTAGAATTTAAAAAATATTTAGATGCTTACCTTAAACCCTATCTTGAATTAGCTCCGGAGCAAAGAAAAGGTTGGGTTTGTGGATTGGGGCATGGTGTTTTGCCTGAAACGCCAGAAGCCCATGTGAAGTATTTCGTTGAACATGTTCGTAAGGTGTTTTCATCATGACAGATCAATTATTTTACAAGTATGACGTCCCAGTTCCTCGTTACACCAGCTATCCAACAGTTCCGTACTGGACGGATAGCCCTAGCACAGAGGAGTGGTTGCAGTCTTTGAACAAGGCTTACGCCGATAACCCGCCTTGGTCGATGTACGTCCACATTCCCTATTGTGAGACATTGTGTACCTTTTGTGGCTGTAACACTTCGATCACCCGCAACCATAAGCGGGAAGAACCCTATATGGAAATGATCTTAAATGAGTATCAGGCTTACAAAAAACAGATAAAAAATTTAGATGTTTCTCCAATGCAGCAACTTCACTTCGGAGGGGGGACACCGACCTTTTTGAGTCCTAAAAATTTGGCCTCGCTGGCGGCGGACTTGATGAAAGGGATGGTGATTCCTGAAAACTTCCATGGGTCCTTGGAAGTGGACCCAAGACGAACCACAAAAGAACATTTGCAGCGTTTGCGAGATATTGGATTTTCACGAGTCAGTTTGGGAGTGCAAGATTTTGACCCCGAAGTGCAGAGGCTGGTTCACCGAGAACAGCCCTTTGAGATGACACAGAAGCTGACAGAAGAGGCTCGTGCCATGGGTTACAGTTCAGTCAACTTTGATTTGATCTATGGGTTGCCGACTCAAGATGAAGAAAAAATCATGTCGATGATGGAAAAAACTTGGGAACTAAAACCAGATCGTATTGCTCTCTACAGTTTAGCCATTGTGCCTTGGATTAAGCCGGCACAAAAGTTGTTCAAAGATGAAGATCTGCCTAAAGGAAAAGAAAAACGTCGCCTCTATGAAATCTCTCGAAAATTTTTGATCGATAAAGGATACATAGAGATTGGAATGGACCACTTCGCCTTACCAGAAGATGCCTTGTCGAAAAGTGACGCTGCCGGTGAGTTGCATCGTAACTTTATGGGGTATGTGGAAGACCGTACCCAAGTCATGTTGGGCTTGGGTGTATCAGCCATTTCAGAAACCCCAGATTGTTTTCATCAAAATGAAAAAGCACTTCCAGTTTACGAAAGACGAGTGGGGCAAGGGGAAATACCCACCCTCAGGGGCCACAAGTTAACCGCTGAGGATCAAGTGCGGCGAGAGCAAATTCTTAATTTCATGACCCGTGGAAAGGTGGCGCTAGAAAGTGAAGAGCAAAAAAAACAGGTTCAAGATCTTTTATCGGAAATGGTGAAGGATGGTCTCGTACAATTCGAGGGGCTCAATTTGATTTTAACTAAAAAGGGTAAACCTTTTCTACGTAACGCCTGCCTCGCATTGGACGAGCGATTGTTGCATAAAAAACCCGATTCTGAAATATTTTCTAAGTCGATGTAAGGCTCACATTGGAAAACAAAGATCGTATTAATATTGTGGGTGCCGGTTTTTCTGGTTTGATTCAGGCTTTCTACTTGGCTGAGGCAGGGTATCCTGTCCGACTTTTTGATAAAACAGCACGCTGGGGAGGGTTGATCGGTTCAAAGAAAACCCATGGCTTTTTATTTGAACAAGCTGCCAATGCCTTTATAGCCAACAAAGAGTTAGAGCGAGTGGCAAAGGCCATTGGAGTTACTCTGGTACCGAAAACCAAAGAGGCCAGCCGTCGCTTTATCTATCGTAACGGCGAGATGCGGCGTTGGCCCTTAGGGGTGATGGAGTCTTTGCCTTTGTTGTCCTTTTTCTTGTCCAAGAAATGGAAAAGTCCCAAATATGCTCCAAAAGAGGGAGAAACCCTAGAGGCCTGGGGGGTGCGGACATTGGGAGAAAGACAAACCCAGTATCTACTCGGGCCGGTCATACAAGGAATCTATGCGACCACTTTGGATAAACTGGATGCCTCGTTGATCTTACAAAGCTTGAATCGTCGCAAACCTCGCGGAAAACTGCGTGGGACGGTGAGTCCGGCAGGTGGAATGCAGCAGTGGAATGAAAAGATGATGGAATTTCTATTGCGTCACAATGTGGAAATAGAAACCAACCGAGAGATCATAGAATGGAACTCTAAGGAGGCCACAATTTTTGCCGTGGACTTGGCCAGTCTAAGAGAAATGGCCAACTCGCAAAAAATTCCCATTTCTCCATCTCTTTTAGAGACCCAGAGTGCTTCTCTGACCTCTGTAACATTGGCCTATAGGAGTGAAAAACAAAAACTTCAGGAAGGCTTTGGTTGTCTGTTCCCCAGGGTTGAGGGTTTCAATGCGTTGGGAGTTTTATTCAATCACAGTATATTCCCCGGTCGGGTCACTCAGGGCGCCAGTGAGACTTGGATATTAAATGACGAAAAAATGGAATTCTCGCAAATGAGCCAGACAGCCCTCTTGCGATACATCCAATCGGATCGTGGTCAGCTAACAAACCAACATTGTGAGCCCGATCACATCTTTTTGAATCAATGGCCGCAGAGAATTCCTATATATAACCAGGACTTAAAAGAGTTTTTAGAAATTCATGACAAAGAAAATCCTCCGTATTTATTGATGGGTAACTATTTAGGAGACTTGGGGTTGAGTAAACTGTTGTTTCGAGCGCAGGACAATTTGAAAAAGATCCAAGGAGGGTATTTTGTCTAAGATTGGCGTGGTGGTTTCAAACTTGGGAACTCCCAAAAGTCCCCATCCTGACGATGTGGGGAAATACTTGAGCGAATTTCTGATGGACCCTTACGTGATTCAAATACCCCATTTTTTTCGATTTCTCCTAGTTCGGGGAATAATTGCCCCCTTTCGCAAAAAGAAATCGGCTAAGAACTACCAAAAGGTTTGGACCAAGGAGGGCTCTCCGCTCTTTGTCGAGACTGTCAAAACAGCGAAAGCCTTGCAAAATCTTTTAGGGGACGCCTACCAGGTGGTCGTGGGAATGCGTTATGGGGACCCTTCTTTCAAAAACTGTCAGGAACAATTGAAAGATTGTGAAAAAATTATTTTTTTTCCTCAATATCCCCAATATGCTGAGTCAACTTTTCAAACGGGCATCGAGCACTTCTATAAATTTTTTGCAAAAGACCAGGTTCGAGTGATTGAGCCCTACTATGAGGACCCTCACTTCCTGCGGGCCTATGGAATTTTTTTAAAAGATAAGATGAAGAGCGTAAAAAGGGATCATTTGTTGATGAGCTTTCACGGCTTGCCTGAGAGCCATTTAGAGAAAACCGACCCCACCAACCAGCATTGCCTGAAAAGCTCGGACTGCTGTGAAAAGGCCAGTGGTGATATCCTCAAAACCTGTTATCGGGCCCAATGCTACCGAACGGCTCATGGGATCGCTAAAGAGCTGGGTCTGAGTCGGACTGATTATTCTGTAAGCTTTCAGTCTCGCTTGGGGCGTCAAAAATGGATCGAGCCCTACACCGAAGATCGCTATGGGACCTTGGTTGAGCAAGGAGTTCGTCATCTGACAGTGATTTGCCCTGGCTTTCCTGTGGACGGACTTGAAACTTTGGAGGAGATTGCTATGACTGGTAGGCAAACTTTCCTAGATCAAGGGGGTGAGTCGTTCACCTACCTACCTTGTTTGAATGACGACCCCAACTGGATCCAGGCTTGCGTGGAAATGATCAAAAACGGATAATACAGTTTGTTTGCGATTTTGGAGGATATGGAATGAAAGAATTCTGGAGAAGCTTAATTGCCTCAATGGTGGGGACCTTTGCGGCCCTATTTTTTATGTTTTTTGTGATGATTGCTTTTTTCGCTGGATTGTCTGCGATGAGCAGTTCGAAATGGGATTCCGAGATGGCCTCCATTGAAGACAATTCAGTTTTAAGAATCGACTTCAACGGTCCATTAAAAGACCATGTGAAAAAAAGAGATCTGATTGCCAGCATTTTAAAATACGATGATCCACCGGTGACGGGACTTTTTGAATTGTCCCAGGTCTTGAAAAAGGCGGCCAATGATTCACGGATCAAAGGTGTACTGTTAAATTTCCAAAACTTCAAAACGGGAATGGCCAACGCCGAGGCCCTTCGTCGTGAGTTGGCCAAGTTTAAAGAGTCGGGAAAATTCATGATGGCTTATGGCGAGACTTATTCTGAAATCGACTACATGGTGGCGTCGGTCGTCGACGAAGTGATTCTCTATCCAAAAGGGTATTTTGAATGGGATGGTCTTTATACAAAAATCAGTTATTTGAAAAACACCATGAAGAAAGTGGATGTGGTGCCACAGATTTTTCGTGTCGGTAAATACAAGTCGGCCATTGAACCCTTTATCAATGATAAAATGAGTGAAGCCAGTCGTGAACAGGTGGATGCCATTTTACAGGGGGCGTGGGAACAGTTTATTCAGTATGCTTCGGAAAAAACGAAATTACCGAATGACGATTTGAATATGTTGGCTGAAAACGCCGAGATCATGTTTGCCAAAGATGCCTTAGAAAAAGGCTTCGTTAACCTTTTGGCCTCTTTTGAAGAGGTGGAAGAGAAAATCAAAGAGTTGACAGAGCAAGAGGAAGAGCCCAAATATGTGGGGTGGCGCGCCTATTATAAGGATGTGCTTAAAGACTCGTCCAATGATGCAGACGATGTGATCGCCGTTGTGTTTGCCGAAGGTGGCATCGGAACCCAACCCAATGGGGACGGAGATGGCATTTCCTCCCGTCGTTTTACCAAAATTCTGCATGAGATTCGTAAGGACGAAAATGTAAAAGCCGTTGTTGTGCGAGTGAACAGTCCTGGAGGCTCGGCTTTGGCTTCAGATGTGATTTGGACGGCCACTCAGTGGTTGAAAGACTCTAAACCTTTAGTCACATCCTTTGGAAATGTGGCCGCCAGTGGTGGATACTATATGTCTGCGGGCAGTCAGTATATCTTTGCCGAGCCCACGACGATTACCGGCTCGATTGGTGTTTTCGGACTGACCTTTGCCACCAAGAAATTCTGGAATGAAAAAATTGGTATGACTTTCGATACCGCCAAGTCTCACCGCTTTGCTGACATGGAAAGCCTGGTGCGTTTGATGGACCCGGAAGAGAGTCAAAAAGTGCAAAACATGGTTGAAGGTGTCTACGATGACTTTCTCAATGTCGTGACCAACGGACGCAGCAGTCTAGAAAGCAAAGAGAAAACCCATGAGTTGGCACAGGGCCGGGTTTGGATCGGAAAGACTGCTAAAGAGATCGGCCTTGTTGACGAAATGGGTGGCATTACCGAAGCTGTGGCCAAAGCCGCCGAGTTTGCCGAACTGGCCGAGTATCGTGTGGAAGCCTACCCTAAAGAGCTGACCCCGATTCAAGAGTTTTTTAAGCAGATGGGACAAGCTTCGGTATTGGCCTT
>CBDUOS010000135.1:0-9403 GCA_965368905.1 uncultured Bdellovibrionales bacterium
TTGGCAACAGAGCTTCCGGCGATAAAAGCGGTGAAGCCCACATAAAATATAGGTGACTTCAGCATGTCCATAATTTCATCAATACAGACTGGATCGGTGTTGGAGGCAATCATCTCGGGGGTACGCCATTTAGTGATGTTTTCCAAAACTTTTTGTGGGCTCCCACCAAAACAGGTGGCGATGCGAACCACCACGATGGCGGCTGCAAATCGCATAATTTCAGGCCCTAGGTGATACATACGAGTCTTCAGTGAGCGGCGAATACTGTAGCCTTCCGATTCGTAGCGCTGGACCAACTCATAACCGGTGTTGCCATCCATTGAGTTCAAGAAGGCAAACATCTGAGAGCCGATGCTGCGGACCCGACGGGCCACTTCTTGATCGGGACCTTCAAAGTTCATGGGGTCGTAAGTGCGAATGAATTCTTGGACTCGTGCTCGCGACTCTTCGGTGAGATCCATCGTCATCTGGTTGCGCATGCGTTCAATGTCGAGGGTTTGCATTTGTTGGTATTGGACGGGGCCGACGTATTCGAGAACCAAAAGATATTTGTGGTAAACCCGACTGCTTTGCTGCTCCAGATTGTCCCATGCTTGAATCAACTCTTGGCCTCGTGGAATCAGATCTTCACGGGCTTCCGATTGGGCCCAACCCATCGGTGTTGAAAATACAATTATCAGGCAAAATAGCGCACGAAACATATGTCCTTTTTTAGTGCAAAATGAAGGCCGCGCAACTGTTTCTAAGATATTGAAATAACTTGTGCAAAATATTCAAACTGGCGCATTTTGCAGAGAGTGACAAGAATTGCGGAGGAGATCTGTTCACCTGAAAAAAAGAAAGACACCTGGCTTGAGGTTTGAATGTGAGGGTGGGGCATGATTCGCTACATGGATTTTTTGAATTGTTCAGGATGTTTTTATTCTTTGGTGCGAAGGTACAACCACCGCAAAAAACATTTCAGATTGAGAATCTGCGCAACTTTTTCAGATTTAGTCGTTTTACTGATAAAGGGAACTATAGTTTTTTAAAAAAGTGGGGGAATATGAAGCATATAGAAATTTTAACATTGCTGGTAGTGGCACTGAATTTTGGTTTTATTCATGGAACGATAGCTGCAAACCTGGGAGTAATAACTGTGGACGGAAATGACACGCTTTTGTGTGACAAAGTTCAAGGGACTCAGGAAGAGATCAATGAGTTAGAGCGCCAATATCACAGCATCAACGTAATTCACAAGAATATGAAAAACAGCAATCAACCCTTTGTAAGAGACTTTATACTTGATCACAGTCAACCAGGTCTTGCAAAAAACCAATTTAAGAGAGTTGCATTTTTATTCCATGGTGGAATGGGGAGTGGGTGTTACCAAGCCAATCAGGCCCGACTAATTGATCTGACTCGCACACAAAGACGGATCAATGGTCAACACACACTTTACGTTTATTTAAATGGTTTGATAAATGAAGACGATAGTAAGAATAGTTCATTAGATCCATTTAACGATGAATACTATCAGATTGCTCGGTCTCGATACTTTCACGATTATCGTCAACCAGGAGCCAGTAATGTTGTCGAGGGTGATGCTGTTAAAGCAATATATTCTTACCTTAAAAAAACCTATAAGAACTTGTCTTCAAAGATTTATACGGCAGGCCACTCTAATGGAGGAACCTTACAATGGAAGCTAGCCATAGATGTTGCCGGAGGCAGTAATCAACCTAAAATCCATGGGTTCATGGTGTCTGCGGGTTTAATCCCTCGATATGTTGAAAGTACTTGGAATTTGCGAAAAGTCTATGTGGCTGGGGTTCACGGACAGCATGATGTTACGCAAAATCCAGGAGGTAGTTCCTCTCAGTTTAGTATTGATTTGACTGTTGACCGATTGATGGAGCTCTATGGACTGCCGTCATCAAGTTTAGTCGAAGATATTAACGATGATAAGTTTGTTGATGATGTTGGAAATACTCATGAGCCTAGAAGTGGTGATGTCTTTGCTAATAGAGTTGTCGATATTAGAGCGAAGAATGAATCCAACAAAACGAAATCGCCATTTCGCTTCTTTAAACTCCGAGATCGTTCTCTTCCGATTTTTAATGATTACAATGATGGCGGGCCTTATGACACGCAAGACCCTAATAATATTGGCGCTGGTCATTGTTGGCATGGAAGTGGAGACGAGCCAATGGAGGGTATGGACGGGTGCACTAAAATGTTTCCGATGACTCTTGTAATGATTCAAATGTTTACCAATTTTGACAAATTGCCGGCCCTTTAAAAGGGCTGCAGGAATAAACTGGGTATTCAGGTTTTTGTGAAATCTCTACGTGTCATACTTGTGATCAACGATTGATGGTCTAAAGATTCGAGTACTTTTTGTAATACTTTTTTCTTTGGTGCAGTAAAATAACCACTGAAAAAATTAAGTTCCCATAATTTTATTATGAAAAGACTCCAAGTGACTGATGGCTCGATTTGAAGTGTACTTCTGTCGAGCAACACTCTTGGTTGTCTCTGACAGATTGTGCAACAAGTTTGGGTCTTTCAGAAGGGTTTTGATTTGTTTGGCTAATGAACCACTTTGTCGGGCTTTAAAGATCAATCCATTTTGTCCATTTTTAATGACTTCTAAGGGGCCGCCCTCGTTGGGGACAATTGGAACCGCACCCACCATCATCCCTTCAATAATAGAGAGTCCGAAGGGTTCGGGCTGGATCGAAGCATTGACGATCATATCACACGTAGCCATTGATAGAGAGGCATTGCTTGAGGTACCGGCAAAGAACACCGGAAGGTTATATTCTTTAACAGTCTTTTTTTGGGTTTCAAGATACTCGTTCCCCTTAACAGCTTCACCCCAAATTATCACTTGATAAACGGGGAGACTTGAATCGGATTTGAGTTCTTGTAATGCTTCTAAGAAGAGGTGGATCCCTTTCCATTTTTGCACGCGGCAAACCATACCAATCCAAGGGACATCTTTGTTTAGGTTTCCGGTATTGGCCCATCTTGCCTTTTCTTTTGAAACTTCATCTGGGCTCCATTCAACAATGGGAGTTCCCAAGAGTATTTTTTCTATTGGATTTTTACGTGGAATTAAAAAGCGGACTGGGTTCTCTAGATCCCTTTGGGTTTTTCCGGTGTAGTGAGAGTTTACAATCAAGCCATCATGATGCAAGATCGCTGCCGCTCGGTCCATCCACCCACCAGCGGGTCCGTGCTGAAACCAAACGTGAGGAATTCTCATTTGTTTGCAGGTGCGAGCCGCGAAGAGAGCACCAAGTGCCATCGTCGAGTGAACCAGATCAATGTTGTAACCGTTGACAAGGTCTTTGATTTTTTTATGAACAAGACGTCGGTCACTACTTTTTGAAAGTCGGGGAGGCGTGTTAAGGAGATGGACACGCGCGCCCAAATTGACGAGTCGATCGTGCAGTGGGCCTGCTCGAAACAGGAGGTAATGGTTCTCAAATTCTTTCTTATTACAAAAAGATTGAGTTTGAATCAGGAAAGTTTCTGCTCCTCCCACACCAGAAGAGGGGCAAATATAAAGAATTTTCTTCATATTGCCATTAAACCTAACTATTACACGACTTTACAAGGGAAATACTTTTCTCTAGACCAACCGGCATCATCAACTTTTGCTCTCGCTCAGCTTATAATGATTCATCGGTTCTCGTGAAGTAGTGCTTTCAGTATATAAAAATTCAGCTTCACGATACGAGGCGAAAGGCTTGTTTATTGAAATCGATTTCGCCAAACCATATCTGAAGTTTTGGTGGCTAAGGTTTCAATATTAAAGGCCAGACTTTCGCTGATCTTCTCTTTCAAGGTTTTCTTTCCTGTGAATTCGACACCTAAAACGTGATGGTCTTTGGCCAAGTTCATAATGAGGTCATCACTGGTCCCCAGTTCGTCGATCAATTTTAGATTGATGGCTTGTTGACCATACCAATACTCACCAGTTGCAACTTTTGCGAGGTCGAGGTCTTTTCGCTGTCCTACAACATGGGATTTGAAAAGCTCATGAACTTGTTCGATTTGTTCTTTAAATTTTTGCATTTTGGGTTCAGTGATCTCACCCAGCGGAGTCAGTGTTCTCTTGAACTCACCGGCCGTGATTTCTAAATATTCCACATCATGATTTTTCAACACTTTGTAAATGTTGGGGACGGAGGCGACCACTCCGATAGAGCCAATAATTGCAAAGGGAGCTGCGACAATTTTGTCGGCAATACAGGCCATCATATAACCACCACTGGCAGCAATTTTATCAACACAGACAGTGAGGTAGAGTCCCGCGTTCTTAATACGTAACAGTTGGCTGGCGGCAAGCCCATACCCATGAACCATACCACCCGGGCTTTCTAGTTTAAGAACCACATGGTCGCCGGGCTTGGCGACGCTAAGAATGGTAGTGATCTCTTCTCGTAAATGTTCAGTGGCGGAAGCCTTGATGTCACCATCAAAACTTAGAACAAAAGCTGCAGGTGTTTCGTTAAGGGTCTTTGTGCGGTTTTTTTCGTCTTTCTCAGCCTGTTTGAGCGCTTTTTTTGGCAAAATTTTGCGTAGTAAACTCATTCGGTTTTTTGCGATTTTTTTGTTTTTATCGGTGATTTTTACTTCCGAATGGTCCTTATTTTTGCTTACTAAAGAGGCAATAAATGCCATAACAACAAGTAGACATACCAGTATCACAGCGGCTTGTAGGGTAAACTTGGCAATTTCTATGGCAAAATCCAACATTCAAGGTCTCCTAGGCTCATAAGAGTACCAATTCTATTCACTGACAGGGCCTTTGTCCAATCAATGTCAATATTTTTAAAAAATGACCGATAAGATGAATAATATGATGAATCACGTCTTAGTAAATTTATTCTTAGTTTTAATTTTAGGGTTTGGCACCCAAGCTGGAGCCCAGTGGGAGCAGCCTTCGGTGGGAGCTTTAAAGAAAAAGGCCCGGGCTTTTTTACTGAAGAGAAAGCGTGGTTTTGATCAGTATCTGAAAAACAAAAAGCAGGCTGAGATAGAACGGTTGAAAGACGCTCACAAGATGAAGCAGGTTCGCAAAGCCTATGCTGAGAAGCGAGAAAAATTGCGCAGTGGTTTTGTGAGAAGAACGGAGGCCTTCCCTCACAAAGATTATGTGAAATTTTTAGAACAAAGAAAGCGGCGCCACCAACAGCTGGAGCAAAAGCGCAGAGATTATGTGGCAGTACAAAATGAACTGAAAGAAATTTACGAAAATAAAAAATATAAAATTGATGGGAACAAAGAATTTGACCTGTAACTTATTAGAAAAACAGGTTAGCATGAATTACTGATTAAAACTCAACTTGGATAGCGTAATGAATCAGCAACTCGAACTGACATTTATTTTACTACTTGTTTATCAGTTCAAACATTATATCGCCGACTTTCCTTTGCAAAGAGAGTACATGCTTCGCAAGACCCTTCCTCAGTGGGACTTCGTGCTTCCTTTGGTGTTGCATTGTCTAGTGCATGCTGCATTGACCCTTTTAATTTGTTTGTATTTTGCTCCTCAACTTTGGTGGATGGCTGTGGTCGACTTTGTCGTTCACTTTGTGATGGATCGTTTGAAGTCGGGGCCACGATATTTAGGGCGTTTTAATAATCTTTCCAAGCCAGGTTTTTGGAATGTGTTGGGTTTTGATCAGATGATCCATCATATTACCCATATCTACATTATTTACGCCATCGTAATACAGTCCTGACACTTAATCCTATCTCAAATCGAGACCACTTTTTGATCTTTATGGATGAGAAGAACGGAACCTAAATGGAGGTGTTCATGTGCTTTTCCGCCCAATGATCACCACGATCAACCAAACCTGGTTATTTGATTTCAACAGACCAAGGAAAAATTTGGTCGTTAGCAATTTTAGATGACTTTTTGTACGTCTTCGCCGATGTTGACTCGGTAAACTGTGTTTGGAGAACCATGCCTGAATTGCCAGAGGTGGAGACGGTGAGAAGAGGCCTTGAAGAGCTTCTCGACCTGCCCAATGAAAAAATTTTGAAAATTGAAACCAGTGACAAAAAGCTAAGGTTCCTCAGTCGGTTACCTGAGATTAATCAAGTAAAGGGTGAGATGATTTTGGGCGTTCATCGTCGCGCGAAGTATCTGCTTTTTGAGACCCAGCAATATTTTTTACTGTCCCATTTGGGAATGACAGGGAGTTGGAGAATTTCAACTGATATAAGAAAACATGATCATATTAAAATTCACCTTGATGGGGGGCGGGTTCTCACTTACCACGACCCCCGCCGCTTCGGGATGTTCTTGGTGGTAGACAAAAGTCAGATTGCAGAACATCCTCACTTCACCCACTTGGGTCCAGACCCAATCTTGGATGAAAGTTTTAGCGGTGAATATTTGTACAATTTAAGCCGCAAGCGCAAAACCAGTATCAAGGCTTTGATCATGAACCAAGAAGTGGTGGTTGGAGTGGGGAATATCTACGCCAGTGAGGCTTTGTTCCTAGCGGGTGTTCATCCGGCAAAGCCTTGCTACAGAATCAGTCGAAGAAGAATGAACCTGTTGGTTGATGCGATTCGACAAGTTCTGTTAGAGGCCATAGCCTGCGGAGGGACAACGATCAGTGATTTTGCTCAGGCTGGTGGCTCGAAGGGCTACTTTCAAAACTTCCTTCTTGTGTACGGAAGAGACAAAGAAGCCTGTCTTTTTTGTGGCACAGGTCTAAGAAGCCAAGCTATCGTCGGGAGAAATAGTTTTTGGTGTCCGCAATGCCAGAAAATGTAGTATAATCAAGTTGAGGTTTAATGTGCGCACTCTTCTTGAAAAACGACTACCGGAACTGATTGAACTTGAATCTCTAATCGCAAAATTGGGAAGCCAAGCCCGGGTGAAAGTTCTCACCGAAGTCACTTACCAAGGACATACCTTTCCCATTTACGCCATAGAAATTGGTTCTCAGGATGTTACTGCCCCGTGTTTTTCCATGGTGGGTGGTGTGCATGGGTTGGAGCGAATTGGGTCGATGGTGGTTTTGTCGACCTTGCGAACCATTATTGAACTTTTAAGTTGGGATCAAACTCTGAAGAATCGTCTGGAAAAATCACGTTTGATTTTTGTGCCCATTCTGAATCCGGTGGGGATGTTCCGACGTTCTCGTTCCAATGGTAACAATGTGGACCTGATGCGAAATGCCCCTGTTTTTTCCGAGGAGGCGACGCGCTTTCTTTATGGAGGCCATCGCCTGTCGCCGAAAATTCCTTTTTACCGTGGCGCACTGACCGACGGGATGGAAAAAGAGAATCAGGCGTTGTACGATTTCTTAAAAGAAAGAGTGTTACCAGCTAAGGTTTCTATTTGCTTGGATGTCCATTCGGGGTTTGGCTCTTCCGATCGTTTGTGGTTTCCTTATGCTCGCACCAAGAAGCCCTATCCCTACTTTGTAGAGGCCTACGCTTTCCGTGACCTTTTGGATAAAACTTATCCCAATCACGTTTATGCGATTGAGCCGCAGTCGATCCAGTACACCACACACGGTGACTTCTGGGACTATGTGTACGACACGCACTTGACCGGTAAAAAAGATGAGTTTTTCTTTCCACTCACCCTTGAGTTAGGATCTTGGAAGTGGGTGCGTAAAAATCCGAAACAAATTTTTGGTGCTTTGGGAATCTTTAACCCGGTTTTGCCCCACCGTATGGCACGAGTGATGCGAGACCAAAAAACATTTATGGATTTTTTGCACAGAGCGGTTCTTTCTAATGATTGGATCAACATGACTCCCGAACAAAGACAAATCTGGAAATATGAGGCTCTGAATCTTTGGTACACGGGAGTCAAAGATGCGGCCAGCTGACTTCTATTTAATTCGGGGATTGGCCCGCGAATCGGCCCACTGGGGCAGTTTTGCAAAAAAATTAGAAAAATTGGACTGTGTGGGGGCGGTGATTGGACTTGACCTCTTAGGTGCCGGGCAATTTTACAAACTGACCAGCCCCATTTCAATTCGCGAGAACGCCGAATTTCTATTGAGTCAGATTCCTAAAGACAATAATCATCCGAAAGTTTTGTTGTCGGTTTCATTGGGATCAATGGTGGCTATTGAGATGGCGCAGTTACAGCCCCACTTATTTGCAAAAGTCTTTGTTACCAATACCAGTTTTTCAAATCTGTCACCGATTCATCATCGGTTGCAACTGGATGCTTTCAAGCACTTCTATAATATTGGAAAAGCCAAGTCCCTTGAAGAGCGCGAGTTGGAGGTTCTGCGGATGGTCAGTCGCAACCAAAAGCACCACCCAGAAATCTGCAAAAAGTGGGTAGAGATCGCTGAAGCGCGGCCAATGCCCTTGAAAAATTTTTTCCGACAATTGATTGCTGCTGGAACTTATAAGATTGCCGATCACCCACCGGATATACCCATTGTGGTGATGCGTTCGATGGGTGATGAAATGGTGGACCCCAGCTGTTCGCAAAAGCTGGCCAACCATTGGAATCTCCCAATTCACACTCACCCTTCCTCTGGGCATGATATCTTCATCGATGATCCAGATTGGGTGATCGATGTCATCCAGTCTGAAATGTCCTAAAAGAAGCAATAGATCGATAACTGAAGGTTAATCGTCTCATATTGATACGTCCACCGAATAGGCAAACGCTTAGTTTCTACTGCTAATCTAAAAATGAGGCACTCTAAAGCTGGTCTTGAGATTGCATTGTATAGAAGTGGCGGCACAAGAGGGTTAGGTTATAGTGAAAAAAATCATTCTTTTTTTTATTGGATCATTGTTTGGGCTTTCTAATGCTGTGGCAGAGTCCAATCGTGGTTTTTTTGAGTGGGCCACAACACGAAACCCAGCCATTGATTTAAATCAAGATGGAACTCCTGATTTGTTTAGGAACTACGAAAAGAACAAGCTGGTTAAATTGATCTATCGAAACTCAAAACAACCAGATAAATGGCAGAAAACTCTTTATGTCGATGATAAAATTTCGAAATTTTTCTTTACCAATGATGATCTCAATAAGCGAATTCGTCTTATTAAAAAGAAAAACGGAATTTTGAAAGAAATTGTCCATTTTGCCAAGGGTAAAGAAATCAAAAGGGTCGTGAAAAATGTGACGGTCAATCGATTTCCTCGCACCGAGTTGCGTAACTCAAAATTAAGTAACACTCAACATATGGTAACTAAAGAGTATTCGAGACATGGTGATGGTTGGAAAATTCGTCAAGTGGCTTCGGTGCCGGTAAAAATGGTGAATCAGGACTCGACAGCTCCAGGAACCCTTAATCAGCGAGGGCTGTCAATTGATGCAGTAAACACGAGCATTGAGCAACTGACCATGGACCAAGTGGATCAATATATCAATGACTCCGACTACGGTGAGGCTATCGGGTTTACC
>CBDUOS010000136.1:0-8521 GCA_965368905.1 uncultured Bdellovibrionales bacterium
TTTTCATTTTTCTCAGACCCATTGGTGGCAACACGCAAGTGACCCTTATGTTCATCCATTGCAAACTGATTAACCAATGTCCCGTTAACCACTCCTGTGGACCGATAGCCAGCCTGAACTCCGGCCTCAATACCAAACTGGTGGATCGCTGTCTTTTGGAATCCCCAATCGAAGGCACGGTTGCGTCCGGTGGCGGTGAGATAGATATTTTTCTCAGAGGTATAGACTGTCATTGGATTCACAAATGCCAATGTCTCGTCATACTGTTTTTGCTTTAAGTCTATACGAATCAACCGAGTTAACACCTGAGCGTAGGATTTTTCAGGAACCCAAACATTCTTACAATTGTCAGTGGTGTCGATCTCTCTCTTATTTTGACCTGTCACTTGAATCGTTGGTTTGATATTCAATTCCTTTCTTGGTGACCGGGGTGTTTGAAACCAATTGGGCTGAGTCACAGTCTTACCCGTTTTCCAAAACATGCCGCGATTCATATGTTCGTAGTTTACGACACGCAAGGTATCCCCCACCAAACGGGCGGTTTTATAAGTCCCAGGAATTTCAAATCGAGTGACGAGGTTTGGTTCATTAACGTTTTGAATGTCATACAACGATGCAATCAAGCGCTCAGAACGGACGGCCATCACCACGGCGTGACTTTCATTGACCAACATCTCTTGCGGAGCGCCCTCTACTTTTAAAGAGGAGATCAGATTCATGGCGTTAGCGGGCCAAGCCTTCAGAATTTTCAAAGTTCCTTTGTGCAATTGGAAAATGTGCTGACCATTGAATTTTACAAAGTCAGCTTCATCAACACGAGCCACTTGATTGTTAGTTCCAATGACTGTCATCGGTTTCGGTATGGCTTCGCTCATTACGAGATCCTCCGTGGCTCTGAAGGCCGCCGATTTGGCCTCACGCCTTCCAGTGCTACCCAGCCTATTTTGCAATTGCGAGATCATCGATCCTTTTTTACGAACACGCGAAGGGCGATCGTATTCATTGATCTTATTAATATGTTTTTCCAAAGCTTCACAGGAGCCAAATGAAATCAGTTTTTCAGGTAAATTGTTGGCTGGCGCCCAGCCGCGCATGCATGCAAAAGAATGACTGGCAAAAGCCAGTTGCAGTACAATCAATCTTGCCAAAAATAAAGTCATAATCCTTTTCATGGTCTTCTCCTTGTTAGTGCCTTCAGTGGGATAACGATTGGCGGTGGCAGATTATTAGTAAAATATTAAAAAATATTTTCGTCACAAACTGAGACAATCGTCGAATAAGTCAGAGAATGGCCTAACGGCCTTGAATATTAGGGGGAAATCATGAATAAGTTTGCAAAATCCGTTTTATTTCTATCTCTTGCGGGCTTTTTAAGCCATTGCGCGAATCAAGAGGCCAATGCAGGGGACAGCAACTCGGCATTGGGTCAAGAGCTGCAATTGAAATTGGTGGGGCTGGAGCCCATGCAAGGGCAACATTATGAGGGCTGGGCCGTCGGCCCACAAGGCGTCACCAGTACCGGACGTTTTAATTTGGATGATCTCGACCAGATCGTAGCTGTGAACGCAGAGGGGCAATCTCTAGCTGTTCTAAGCGATACCGACTCGGCAACCTTTGCCATCCAAGACCAAGCCACAGCAGTGACGACATTTGTTTTAACGATTGAGCCCGACGGAGACACCGATCCTGGGCCCAGCCAAGTGCATTTTCTCGAAGGAGTCTTGAACAATGGAGAAGGGGTCGCTACTTTGCAAAAAGTTGGCGCCATTGGCGCCAGCTTTGTGAACGCAATGGGATCATACATTCTAGCCACCCCAAGCAACGGACCAACCACCCACAACCAAGGGATCTGGTTTGTTGATGCCGGAAATCCCTCTTTGGATTTTCCGGCCCTCAACACAGGTTTCACATACGAAGGTTGGATTGTGGACACTGACTCTGGTGAAGTCCTTTCCACAGGAACTTTTGACGTTGCAGATCAAGCAGACAGTGATGGTCCGGGTGCCGCAGCAGGACCCAATGCAACGCCTTCATTTCCAGGGCAAGATTACATCAACCCCGCTCGCATTCTTAATGATGGTCACCATATGACGGTGATTTCAGTGGAGCCGGTTCCAGATTTTGATCCCGCACCTTTTACATTGAAAATATTAAGAGGTGTAATTGCCGACGGTGCGGCAGTGACCACAAGTTTTGACTTGGAAAATATTAGCAACGAAGACGATATTCGAATCGAAGTCTCTATTCCCTAGAGAACGTATTCGCTCCCGGACTTCCTGATCCCGTTGAATCGGGGAGTCCGTAGGCTTCACAATAACTGGAGTTTTGTTGCGCGTTATCATAAATCGTTTCAAACAAGGGACGGCAAGCTTCAATCGGTACCGCATCTTGACGGCGTAATGGACCATAGTGTCTTCGATTGTGTCGAGCTGTAATCATAATATGTTCAGCAGCAAGAGCCGGACAAGAACGCATCAACTCTTGAAAGTCAGCTCCCTCTCCGTCTCCGATATTTTGTCTCAGGTTGCCAGGAACATTGAGGCCCTCCGAAAACTCTTCAACCATACAAAGCTCAGGATGTTGTCGATAATAGTCCTCTAAACTCGCTATTGCATCAGCCCAAGGTTTGCCGCGTCCCACACCTCTCACATCGTAAGAAGTCTGAAACAGTCCAGCCTCAGCACTGACGGAACGACTTTGTGAAGCAGAATTCGTTACGTCTACACCTTCCCAAAATTTTCCACTAGACTCCCACATGCCCATAGACAGAGTGAGAAGTCGGGTGGAGATCAAAAGATCTCTTTCACTGCCATTGTTAGAGCCATTGAAATAAGGTGCCAACCCATCATTACGCGTACTGTTTTCACCATTTGCCATCTCATGGCGAATGCTGTCTGAACCTGGACGACAGGCACTACGGATAAAACTGTACACCATGCCATTAAAGTATCCAGGCACTCCGCTAAAGCGACCGCGGTTTCCGATGCGAGTATTGTGACAGCTTGAGTGCTGCTGCACCAATGCTTTAATCTCTCGATTCACTTGCTGGGGGTTGCCCAAAGCGGCTGGTCGAGCCGTGCTGTTCGTTGTTACAAATGGAAGCTCAGATGAAGCCCCCACACTTATAAATAGAATAAATAACCCAATAACCAATCTCATGTCTCTTTATGTTGCAAATACTAATCCAACTGAAACCCATTTAAATAGAATCTCAGATGAAAATTCCACTTTAAAGCGTTAAAAACTTAAGGGATAGTTAACTACAAGTCGGAGAGTCAATAACCTGGACAGCTGTCAATTTATTCTACGACGATATACACGGGCAAGTGATCAGAACCGGCAAATTGAATCACTTCTGAAAAGGAAACGTCAAGATCACCTGACACAAAAGCATGGTCAATCGCGTAGTTACCCATAGAGCTAAACGCCGTGGGTTGATCAGATTTCACCACACTGCCACCTAAAGACCGTTGCAAAAGTTTATAAGCGTTACCCATTGCAGTGAAAATACTTTTTCTAATATATTTTGGAGAGTTCAAGTCTCCAATAACAATGGACCTGCCTTGATTCTCAAAATCCGCAACAATGGCTTGGGCGTATTTGTAATTGGGGTTGTGAGTTCCATACACCATTTCCAACCCCGTTTGGAACTGACCCATGCACTGAGACATGATCTTCCAGGGGTTGGGCGCGTGAACACCGGCGATTCTATAAACCACATCTTCGTGTTCCACATCGAATTTTAAGAGGGGAAAGGCGTAGCGACTCTTTTTGAAGCTCGAGCTCTGTTTTTTGCCGACATAACAATTTTGCTTCCTCATTTCGACCAACCAATCGCCGGGCTCTACAGTCCGCTGACTCAGGTTCAGCAATTCAATCTCACTGAAAATGCGAAGACCATTTTGACCGTGATGTTGAGTGTACTGAGACAGTTGGTGAACATGGGAATAGACGTCCAGCAATGCATCTAAAAGGCCCATTTTCTTCTCTTTCAATTTTTCCCCGCAGTATTCACCGAGAATTAAGATGTCAGGACGAACACTGTCTTCCTGGAGCATCAGATTTTTTAAATTTTGACGCACTTTCTTTGAATTGTGGCACCCCAGGTTCCACCAAAAAATCTTGAGCCCATTGGTTTGATCCACACGGGTTCTCCAACCATTGTCACCACTGTCCTCACGATAAACAAAGTCAGAATAGGCGGTTGTCGTAAAAAACAACAAAACAACTGACGAAATTAAGATTTTTGTTATCCCCATAAAACTCTCCCCACAGAGAACAGAGTCATCCAATATATGAAGTGCATTCGTCAACAATTGATGTGGAAAAAGACTCAAACGGGGAGACCGAAGCGGGTAATGAGACCTGAGTGAGGCCTCAACGGCTTGTATTACTTATTTGACCACAATGTAGATGGGAATATGGTCTGATCCGGCTAACTCGATTCGCTCGGCAAAGCGGACCCGCAAGTCATCTGAAGCAAACGCATGATCGATGGGTATTCCGCCAAATGAACCAAAAGCAGTTGGTTTATTTGAACGAACGATGCTCGTTCCAAGTAGTCTTTGCAAAAGCTGATACGCCTTTCCGACAAAGTGAAAGAAACCCACCTTCTTTACTTTTGGGGTGTTAAAATCGCCAATAACAATTGCCTGGTTTTTATTTTTAAAGTCCGCTGTCACAGCTTGCGCATAGCGATAGTTGGGATTCGATTTTCCATAGACAATATGCCAACCCGTTCTTAGTTTTCCAATGCATTTTGCCATCACCACCCATGGATTGGGTGCATGCGCCCCAGCCAATCTGTAGGTTTTGCCTCCTGCACGAACATTGAATTTTAGAATAGGAAAGGCGTAACGACGATTTTGAAATTCACTGGTTTGTTTTTTACCACGAGCACATTTCTTTTTGTGCATTCGACTCATCCAACCACCTGGACTGACAATCTGTTTGCGAACATTAGTGAGTTCAAATTTACTGAAAACTCGCATTCCGTTGCCATTATGAAAAGGGGTGTATTCGGTAATTCTGTGACTGAATGGGTATTCATCCAGTAGCAAATCCAAAAGGCCTGTTTTTTTATCTCTCAATTTATTGGCGCAGTACTCTCCTAGTATCAAAACATCAGGACTAACACTGTCTTTTTGATTCACCAAAGCTCGTAAATTTTGACGAACCTTGCTGGAATCACGGCAACCTAAGTTCCACCAGAGAACTTTCAAACCATCGGCACGATCAACGCGAGTCCTCCAACCATTTTTCCCCGAAGAAATTCGATAGGAAAACTCCTGAGCCATGGCTGTGGATGTAAAAACAGCAACAACGAAAATTATGCTAAGATATTTAAAAGCGCTCATAATGACCTCTCTAAGGCCTTTAATGTGCATAGACTGTACCAACTCAGAGCAAATACAGCGGCTGGATAGACAAAAATTTGACTACTCCTGTGAAAACTCTAGATTCCTGTAAACAGCCGTCAATTATTCTGACAACATTCCAGAGAGGATCCACTTATCAGTCAAATTCAGCAATCAAACGAGATGTCCTTTTTTGCAAAAGACTTCTGACTGAGACCACGCGTTTTCTCTAAGAATGTCCAAAATCCCGACTTTTCGTCATTATTTAGAACCTGATGCACCTGTTTACCTTGCACACTGGCTTGTTGCACCAGTTCAGCAACAGATCCATACGCATCTCTAAAACTCATTCCTGTGGCACAGAGATAATTTGTAATATCGGTAGCTAGTACGTGACCTTTTTCACAGAGTGTGACCGCTTGGGCCTTATCCAGAGAAAGACCTTCCACAAATGGAGCAAGAATTTTAAGAGATTCAAACAGTGACTCTTTCGATCTTTGCAAGACCTCTTTCAGCTCATGCAAATCACTTCCGTAACTGGGCAAAGTGGCTCTTACAAGATTGGCTCCCTCCGAAGAGCTAGAAATCACCTTGGACATTTTTGCTCGAATGAGTTCAAGAACATCAGGGTTTCTTTTATTTGGCATTATGGAGCTTCCCGTGGAGAGGCCTGGAGGCAAAGCCATTAAACCGACATAAGAGGATGAGTAATAAATCAATTCTTCACACATTCTAGATAAATGAACGGCAAGGGTAGAGAAGCCGTTTAAGGATTCCAATATAAAATCTCGGTCTCCTACAGCATCATAGGTGTTCTGCACAGGATTCTTGAATCCTAAACTTTGTGATAATTCTGTTAAGTCTATGTCTAGGTGGGTACCTGCTAGTGCGGCTGCTCCGAGGGGGCAATAGTCCATACAAGAGTATTGGGCATTGGAGATCCTGACAAGATCTCTCTGCATTGCCTCTGCGTGAGAGCCAAAAATCAGTTTTAGACTGACAGGCATGCCAGCTTGAGCATGAGTGAGGCCAGGGACTACAACATCTTTCCATTCGTCGGCTTTTTCATTGATCTTCGTTTTTAGTGCCGATACTGAATCTGCAAGATCTATCAACGAGTCTTTCACATAAAGCCGCAAAGTTGTTGCAATTAAATCGTTCCGTGATCTTCCGAGATGAACTTTTTTCCCGAGTTCACCAAGCTTTTCAGTCAAGTGACTTTCAATATTCATATGAATATCTTCATCGGCAATAGACCATGGAAACTCCTCATTTTCCATTAAATGAGATATGACATTCAATTCATCAAGGATGCTTTTCTCTTCTTCGGAATTAAAAATACCTATCTTTTTCAAAGCAGAAACCCAACTCTTTTGAACATTGATCTCCTGTTTATAAAGATAAGAGTCTATTTCCACTCCATTGGTAAACTTGTATAAAAGCTCTTGGTTAGAGTTGTTTACACTTGAATTTAAAATCCTCACAGTTGGCCTCTGTGAATTTTCCCTTCCATAAGACTTGGGTATGTTGCAAACTTAGTGTAACCACTAGAAGCTTCATAGAATCCATTCTTATCTTCCTCAAAACTAACATCAACTTGATCGTACAAGCTCAATGGACTTTGTCTGCTGTTTAAGAGCATTTTACCTTGATGCAGATTCAAATTGATTGTTCCCCTGAGATTCTTCGATGCTCTTGCAAAAAAACTTTCAATCGATTGGCAGGCTTCCGTATGCCAGTCTCCGTCATAAATCAAATCTCCATACTGATCTGACAGTTGTTGAGCCACTCTGTATAACTTTCTATTCCAGCAGATTTGTTTTAGTTGATTCAATGCAAACAGTAAGATGCTTCCACCGGGTGTTTTATAAATCCCTCTGCTTTTAATTCCGTTAAATCTCTCCTCAACCAGGTCGACGATGCCAATTCCGTGGGCTTCTCCGATCTTATTTAAGAGTTCTAGGCTATCTGCAGCACCTTGAGCTTCATTATTAACCTTTGTCAGGATTCCTTTTTCGAATTTCAAGTCAATATCGGTCCATGAGCTTTGATTGGCTTCTAGGTTTAAAATCTCTTTTGCATTATAAGGCTGACCAATGTCTTCTAAAACTCCACCCTCTGTGGAGATGTGCAGGAGATTGGCATCAATACTGTAATCTGAACTTGTTTTAGTTTCATAGGCGAAGCCCTTACTCTCTAAATATGAAACCAAGTCGGCTCGACCTTTGTATTGCCATATTTTCCAAGGTGCTAAGACTTTCACTTCAGGCACTAGGTAAGCCCAAGACTTTTCAAACCGAATATGATCGTTCCCTTTACCGGTCGCTCCATGGGCTATATAGGTGGCACCATGTTGCTTGGCATACTTCGCGATTCTCTCAGCAATGAGAGGTCTGGCAATCGCTGTTCCTAAAAGGTATTCGCCTTGGTAGGTCGCTCCAGCCCTTAGTGCTTTGAAGGCATAGTTTTTTACGAATTCGTCTTTAAGATCTTCAAAGATAAACTCTGAGGCTCCGTATTTGTAAGAATTGTCCTTAATAGTTTCCACTTCAGGCTGATTTCCTAGATCACAGCAATAAGCAATGACTTTGGTTTGGTAGTTTTCAATAAGCCAAGGAATGATGGCTGACGTATCAAGTCCTCCAGAATATGCAAGAATCGTTGTTGTACTCATAAATCCTCCTGAGCCAGTTCAATCATAAATTTGCAATAATTTGTCCATAGTGGCAATAAGCATTTGCATAATAATGCATTTTTATGCATAAATATGCATTATGCGAGGTTTCAGTGGATTTAGGCAAGAAAAGAAAAATGATGGAAATTTTAAGAGGACTTGTAGGCTCTGGCTTTGTCGGCGGCCAAGCTGACATTGCAAAGCATTTAAAGAAGAAAGGCTTTAATGTCACACAATCGACGGTGTCTAGATCTCTTACAAAAATTGGAGCGATTAAGACCAAGAAAGACGGGAAGACGGCCTACACACTTCCCTCGACCAGACCCGCCCCTCAGTTTGCCGGTCACAGCTTCGGCAATTTAATTTTAAGCACTGAGAACAATGAGAATATGATTGTTGTTAAAACAACACCAGGCTCAGCTATGTTCGTGGCAGGGTTTATTGATCACTATTGTAAAAGCTATTGTATGGGCACGGTCGCTGGTGACGA
>CBDUOS010000137.1:0-8313 GCA_965368905.1 uncultured Bdellovibrionales bacterium
TCAGAGGTCATCAAAACGAAAGGTTCCGTTTTATTAACTCGAACCTGTTCGGAATGCTTCAAAGAGGGGCATGAAGCCGATGCGCAATTTTGCAACCACTGTGGGGCCAGGCTTTAGGGACGCAGGAGTGGGCGATATCGCGAGCGCAAACTGGCAGTTTCTTTTTCGTCTTGTGATGTTTGAGCCTTTTTAAGAAACTGCTCGTCTTTACGAAGATTTTCATCAGCATTGGTGGGTTCTAAAATCCACTCATTGTTTAATAGGGCCAAGGGTTTCGGTGCCGAGCTACACGCCACCAATAGAAATGCAGATACAAATAACGACAACAGGGCTTTCATCGCAAATTCTTCCTTCGATTTGATTGGATTCTTGAGATAACGCGATGATGTTGAATTGGCTACAAAAAAGTCACACTATTGAAAGCTTTGCAAAATCTTCTGATAGATGCCTTGAAAAGCACCATTGCTCATGATCAAAATCGTGTCGCCAGAGACTGCTTTTTCTTTAATACTTTCAATGATTTCTTCAACTTTCTCAAAGCTCTTTCCAGGCACTGTAAGGTCTCGCACCACCTCATCCACATCAAGAAGTTCCGCGGGGCTGTAGAGTTGTGTGCCCATGGTGGGTCGACAAATATAGACTTCGTCGGCTTGATTGAGGGCTTGCGTGTAAGCCTCTTGAAAGATTTTGCGGCGGGAGGTGTTTGAGCGGGGTTCAAAAATCACAAACAGCTTACCAGAGCCTTCTCGCTTCTGAAAACTGGCAATAGTGGCACTCACTGCCGTCGGATGATGGGCAAAGTCTTCGATCACTTGCACACCGTTGGGTTCGCCAATCAACTCTTGCCTGCGCTTCACTCCTAAAAAGTTTTTAAAAGTGGATTTCAAATCCACAGTCAGTTCTAACTCTTTTGCCAAAGCATAAACTGCCAGCGCATTGGTGACATTGTATTGTCCAAACATAGGAAGAAACAATTTGTCCTCGGTTTGACCTTTGAACAAGACATCAAACTCTAAACCCTTGCGCAGAAAGCGCAGATTGTTCACAGTCCAATCCCCTTCTGCAAACCCATAGGACACCTTTTTCCCGGAATAGGTCGAAAGTATCTTGGGAATGTTTCGATCTTCTTTATTGTAAACCAAAACACCCTTGTCTTTCGGAATGATCTCTAAAAGAGATTGAAAGGCCTTCAAAACATCTTGCAAATCTTTGTAAATATCGGCGTGATCGAACTCGACACTGGTGAGAATAACCGATTGCGGTTTGTAGTACAAAAATTTAGGAACTTTGGCGAAAAAGGCGGTGTCGTACTCATCGCCCTCAATCACCCAGTGTTCCCCTTGAGGATTTTGAAAGGATGATTTGAAATTGTTTGGAATGCCACCAATCAAAAATCCTGGTTTCAATCCCGCTTGCTCACAAACCCAGGCCAGCATCGATGTGGTGGTAGTTTTTCCGTGGGTCCCAGCAACCACCAAAGAGTGGCGATCTTCGATGACAACGTCTCGCAAAGTTTCAGGAAGACTGGCGTAAGGAATGTCCGTCTTCAATAGAGCCACCGCCTCTTCGTAATGGGCCGAGATCACGTTGCCAACTACCACAAAGTCAGGGGCCGGTTTCAGATTTTCGGCTTTGTAGCCTTGCATGATCTCAATACCCTGCTCTTGCAAAAATGTAGACATGGGAGGATAGACGTTTTGATCACTCCCAGTAATTTTGAACCCCCGTTCTTTTAGAATACCTGCCAACGAAGCCATCGCTGTACCACAGATTCCAATCAGATGAACATGGGCTCCTGGTTTGAGGTCTTTCATTTTTTATCCTCCAAATGGGCAACCACCCAATCGTGCAACTGGGGGCGCAGTCTTTGAAAACCTTTGTTGTTGCGAGTTGGATGAACTCGATTACTTACCAACCCCACGAACAATTCCCGTGTGGGATCATACCAAAAAGACGTTCCTGTGAAACCCGTATGACCGAAAGATTTCTTACTAAACAACGCACCGGCCGAAGAATTCTTCTGACTGGGCTTCATGAAACCCAAACCCCAATCGCCTTTTCCTTTCGGCAATGCGCGTTTTTGAAAAACCTCAATGATACTTTTTTTGATGTGCGGATTTTTTCCCTGACGAATTTGCCAAATGAGCTGACCGTAGGAAGCCAGATCGGCAATGCTTCCAAAAAGACCAGCATGGGGAGCCACCCCGCCGAGCGCCCAACAATTCTCATCATGAACCTCGCCGCGCAACACCTTTTTGCGCCATGGGCATTTTTCTGTGGGTGCATAGAGATTTCTCGCGAAGACTGGATTGTTCTGGTAATTGAAGTGCAATTGGGTCTTTGGGTAAAATTTTTTCTGCATTCTTTGCCAAATGGTATGCAGAGGAGAGCCCTCCACTTTTTGCATAATGGACCCCAATAAGTAAAAATCCAAATCTGAGTAAACCGCTTTCGAACTTTTCGAAAGAGGCGCTTGTTGGCAATGTTTTTCCATTTGCTGGTAGGCTTGCTCGGGGCGAAGACCCCCACCAATCTCTTTGTAAAAGGGCTGCCACCATTCGTTGCCAGCACTGTGAGTGAGCAATTGTTGAACGATGATCTCATTATGGGGGTACCAGGGGAGAATTTGCTTCACTTTCTTGTGTAAGATGCGCGGATCACATTGGGCAGCCTCCATAAACCACAGGGTGGTGAACAGAATTTTTGTTAAGGAAGCCATATCAAAGTAAGTGTACTGATGTCCCCACTGCCGCTGAATCAATATCCGACCCTTTTTCGCCACCACCATTTGCAAACTTTGAAAGTCAAAATCTTGTGAGGTCTTTACATGCTGGTCAATCCACTTTTCTAGAGATTTCACTCGGATCGAGCTCCAGACTCCGTCGTTAATTGAACGTTGGGCCCCAAAGTCAGTTGAGCACGAGTGCCCAATGGTAGAGGTCTTTGGTTGGGACCATGCCCACTGGACAGGCCCACCACGACTGGAAAATTTTGATCCTGGGCCCATTGCTTTAAGTAGGTCGGCACCAAATTTCGCCCATTCGGTTCTTGCCCCTCAGTGAATTGTCCGAAGATGACCGCTTTGACTTTCTTAAACAGTCCCAACTGTCGCATATGTTCAAACGCTCGATCGATTCGGTAAGCCCGCTCACCAATCTCTTCGAAGAACAAAAATTGGCCTTGCGGTTGTATCGAATAGGGTGTTCCAAAACTGCTTTGCAGCGTTATTAAATTTCCACCCACAATTTTTCCCCGTAATATTTGTTTCTTCCTGCCCAATGTGTTCAGCGGCCGCAACACAAAACTCAATTCTGTTTGCTTCCCAAAAACAACGTTTTTAATTCGGTTGGCCTCACTGGCTGAGCCTGTTTTTAAGGCAAACCGATCAATATTTGGTCCATGCAAAGTGGCCCAGCCCCATTTTTGGTTAAGAAATGTGTGGAGAGTGGTGATATCGCTGTACCCCAAAAAACATTTAGCCGGCTGGGGTTTGAGTTTTTTAAGATTTTCCAACAGGTGCAGACTGCCGTAGCCACCCCGAACGCACCAGACCATTTTTGAGTCTTTCGCCTGCAAAGCCTTTTTGAGATTTTCCCAGCGAATCTCTTTTGATTGAGCGCAAAGTAAGTCGCGTCCCACCGCATTTTTGGAAATTCGACCAACCAGCCCCCACTGGTCCAAGAACTTTTGCACCCCTTTTAAGGTCTCCGGCTTCGGGCGTCCCGCCGGCACGATGACATCCACTAAATCGCCAGGTTTCAGTTGGGGCCAATAATTTCTGCTCATATCAAAAATCCATTTCCGCTTAGACCTTAAGGTTATCACAGATGACAGATTCATCACAATATGGGAAGTTTGAAAACAATGTTGGAATCCATCGATCAAAGCCTTTTCATTTTTATAAACAGCGGAATGAGTAATTCCTTTTTTGACTGGCTCATGCCTGCCATCACTGATCTTCATAAAAATAAGATTTTTTCCCGCTTGGTTGTTCCCATAATTCTCTCCCTGTGGATTTATCGAAAACGCTGGAAAGTCTTGCCCGTCTTGGTTGGCGTGTCGATCTGCATTGGCTTGGTAGACAATTTCACATACCGACTTTTAAAGCCCTCCTTCGAAAGACCCAGACCACCAGCCGTCGAAAAAGAAATCCAACTGCGGACAGACCGCTACGCTGGGTACAGTTTCCCCTCAAATCACGCGGCCAACAACTTCGCTGGAGCCACTTTTTTTAGCGCCTGCTACCCCGCATTAACTCCTGTTTTTTATGCTGTAGCGAGTCTAGTAGCATTTTCGCGGGTTTATGTGGGCGTGCATTATCCTGGAGACGTTCTGGGTGGTGGCTTAGTTGGAGTCATTTTTGGACTTTTCTTTTTCAGAATCTGGGTCATAATTTGGAAAAGAGTTGGAAGGCGATGGCCTCGACTCCAGTTACCTGCTAAGGAAGCGAAGTAGGAGACACACATGGAAATCACTACAGAATCTTTTAAAAAGCGAAACGCAAAAGAGTGGGCTAATATTGTAGCCAAGTACAAAAACCCCAGTCCGGCTCGCAGCATTTTTGAAATTGCTGTGACCTCAATTCCCTTTTTAGGGCTTTGGTTTTTGGCGGTTTATTTTTATTACTACACCTACTGGTTATCACTGCTTTTTATAATCCCCGCCGCTTTTTTTCTCGTTCGATTGTTTGCGATTCAGCATGACTGCGGACATGGAACTTTTTTTCGGCATAAAGCGATCAATGATTGGGTGGGACGCGTTTTGGGTGTTTTCACTTTCACCCCTTACGATGTTTGGCGCCGTGACCACGCCGCTCACCACTCCACCTCGGGCAATCTGTCTCGTCGCGGCTACGGTGATATCACAACCTTGACCATCGAAGAATACCAAAAGCTCACCTTGTTACAAAAGATCAGTTACAAAGCCTATCGGAACCCGGCCGTGTTATTTTTGATTGGCCCCTCTTATCTTTTCATCCTCCGTCAACGGGTCCCCTTTGGTCGGATGAAAGAATTTAAAGCTTGGGTTAGTGCCATGGGTACCAATCTCTTTATTGGCGCCATCGTAGTCACTTTACTTTATACCATTGGGATGGGAGCCTTTTTTCTTGTCCACTTACCAATCGTGATTATTGCCGGAACAGTTGGCGTTTGGCTTTTTTATGTACAACATCAATTCGAAGGAACCTACTGGGGTCGTGATGGCGAATGGAACCCACAGCATGCCGCCTTGTACGGAAGCTCACATTACGACCTCCCACTTCCTTTGCGTTGGGCGACGGCTAATATTGGCTTGCATCACATTCACCATTTACACAGCCGAATCCCCTACTACCGACTGCCAAAGATTGTACGTGATTATCCAGAATTGCGTGACGTAGGACGGGTCACTCTCTGGCAATCCTTCAAATGCGCGAACCTTCATTTATGGGACGAGGCCAATGCCAAGTTGATTTCGTTTCGTGATCGTCGACGACTTCGCAATACAAAAAATAAGTGATTGATTCGTCTGTGTACTCTCGCTCACAAATCCTGCTTCTGTTTTTTCTCTCAACGGGAGTGATTCTTTTTGCTTTTCAAAACTGTTCAGAGGATTTGGCCTCGCACGATGTGCAAAGCTTAGAAACGACTTGCGCTGGAGCGACGACAGCCTCTAATAAAGTTTACCTGAAAAAAGGGAGCGCGTATTCCGTTGAAAATACAACTTCGTTATCGCTACTGGTAGACAGCCAATGTTTGGCCCGGCAAAGCGAACCCATTCATTTTTTGGGGCAAGACATTTCTTGGGACAACTCGAAATTTCAACTCCCGAAAGTGGCCGTGTCTATCCAATTAAAAATACCCGCTTCGACCACAGAAGCCGCTGAAGCTTTAGCACTTGAACCTTGCTTGGTCGGTTTGATTGATAACCCAACAGTCCAGTCCAATGCCGATGACTTTGCCATCGACGACCCCGAGGCTCCTCGACAAGAGCATCTGCGCTACTTGCAATACTACCTGGCTCAAGAAACCATCGAACAGCTCACCGCACCTGTCACAATTGCGCTCGTTGACACGGGCGTCGACTACAATCATGAAGACTTGAAAAATAGGATGTGGCAGAACTCTGTCGGTCACTTCGGGTACAATTTTGTTGAGGGCACTTCAGACCCAATGGATAGCGACGGCCACGGTACTCATATAGCCGGCCTGATTGCCGCCGAAGAAAACAACAGCTTTGGTGTGGCCGGCCTCACCGGTGATTTTGTCAAAATTATGGCTGTGAAATCTCTAGGAGCCCAAGGGTACGGAAAATCCAGCGAAATTTACAATGGTATTCAGTTTGCCATAGAGAATGGGGCCGATATTATCAGTTTGAGCATTTTCAGTGAGGGCATCAACTCTGTGCTGGAGGCCGCCATTATTGAGGCGTTGCAGAACAATATTCTTGTCGTCCTTGCAATCGGCAACCAAAGCCTCCTGTTGACCGAAGAAATCACCATAGCTCCTGCCTATGTGGGTGCTTCTCTAAACGGTGCGATCACAGTCGCCTCGGTGGACACCTCATCGAGCTTGCTATCGTTCTTCTCAAACTATGGCGCCCAATTCGCTGAAGTGGGTGCTCCGGGCGCCGAGAATGGAGGCACCAGTGATGGGGGGCTGCTTTCAACTCTCCCCGGACAAACTTGGGGACGCCAACGGGGAACCTCACAGGCAGCTCCCATTGTCGCTGCCGCAGCCGCTACCGTGATCAGTTTTTTAAAATCTATGAATATGAATTACACCCCCTCTTTGGTGGAGCAGATTATTCACACTTGGGGCACGACTCCTGTTGATGACTTACAAGAACAGATTAAAATGGGACATGTCCTGGATTTGGGAACACTTGTTCAGAAACTAAACGCGAACAATTCGATAGAAGCCATTACACGACAGTTTCCGAATCAAGACCTCTGCGCACGTTCTGATAAGTAGTTTTCCTTTCCAAATGTCACCAATAGTTCATTTTTTTCTCTTATATTTTCATTAATTGAAATCACTTGCATTGATTCTGTTAACTAATAATTTGGCAATCGAGCATATTTTTCATTGAACACGCATTTTTCACCCAAAAGCGGTCATTTCCTTTAAATTCTAAGGAAATCAAAACCCAAACCAACCAATTTTTTGGAGGACCAATGAAATTGAAATCGTTAACTCTTATCTTATCTCTATTTCTTTCGAGCCAAGCCTTTGCTGGCAACACCAACTCCCAACCTCAGTTGGATAAGGTTGTTGATAGCATCAATGTTGACTTGGATGGCGATTTTTATGTCGACACAGCAATCTTAGCAAAACCAGAAAAACAAGCCCAGGATGACCTTGATCTTTGGATCAAACTTTCAACGGATAACGAATACTACAAAGTCGAAGGCTTAGTTTTTGATATGAATGGTGGAATGGCCGGGCAATCAACAAAACTTAAAATCAATGCGGCTGGTTCATTGCAAGTTTTCTCTGAAAATGATTCCATTGGACGCACTCGGTGGGAAGAAACCACCACTTTTGCATATCGCAATGGTACGATTGTGTTAGCCGGTTACACCCACAACTGGCGAGATACATTGGATATGTCGTTTCAACAGTGTGACATCAACTTGCTTTCCAAATACGGTGTGGCCAAATCTCAAGCTGGTGAAGTCAGTTTTGGTGTTCCTGCCGACAAAATTCTTAGTCTTGAAAACGTCAACCAAACCAGTATGATTGATGCCTATTTAGAAGGTCAGTGTACTGGCAATCTTAATATGGCTGATTTTGGTGAAAACGACATCTAATCTTTGAACCAAAACAGATATTGTAGAAAAGAGACCCAATGGGTCTCTTTTTTTTACCATTCGATAGGTGTGGGGTAGCGATCCGTAAAGCAAGCGGCGCAGTACTTCTGCTGTTTGGGGTCTTTGACTGCTCTCATTAAACCTTCCATGCTCACATATTTCAGAGTGTCCGCACCAATGTATTTGCGAATTTCTTCAATACTGTGGGTGTGGGCGATAAGCTGATCTTTGGTGGGCGTGTCCACTCCGTAGTAGCAAGGACTTACCGTGGGTGGAGCCGCAATTCGCATATGGACTTCTTTCGCTCCAAAGGCGCGAACCAGGTTGATGATTTTTTGTGATGTGGTTCCGCGCACTAATGAATCATCGATGACGATGATTTTTTTACCTTTTAGCACCGCCGCTTGCGGATTGAGTTTCACCTTTACGCCAAAACTGCGAATGTTTTGCTTTGGCTCAATAAAGGTGCGTCCCACGTAGTGGTTCCGAATAATTCCCAACTCGAAAGGCAATTTGCTCTG
>CBDUOS010000138.1:0-8264 GCA_965368905.1 uncultured Bdellovibrionales bacterium
CATCTAAGTGGGAAGCCAACTCTGAGATTAATTTTCTCTGGGGCTTCGGCCCCCTGAAGACTCCTCCGAGACTAGGAGGTTGATAGGCAGAAAGTGTAAGCGCAGTAATGTGTTCAGCTGATCTGTACTAATAGTCGTGAGGCTTTTTTAGGTTTAGAAAATTCCCTAAAAATCACCGTAAGCAATTTACTTGGGCTTACAAAACTAAGTAATCAGTAAAGAACTCGCGTCTTTGGAAGCGTAAGCAAACGAAGACGGTTCATTAAGTTCTATTGAGTTGTCGAGAACAACAACAAGCTTGTTGGTGTCGATAGCGGCGGAGAAACACCTGATCCCATCTCGAACTCAGCAGTTAAGCCCGCCAGCGGCGATGGTAATGCAGGGGCAACTTTGTGTGAGAGTAGCACGATGCCAGCTCTATTTTTTAAGCCGACCTGTTTAGGTCGGCTTTTTTTTGCCCTTTTTCGCCACATTCCCTTTTTGCAAACTTTTTAAATTGGCAACAAAGTCAGAAAAATATTAGCGGAGCCAGGATCGGGCCTCTTCGATATCCTCATTTTCAAAAACTTGGACTTCGCCGGGGGCCAAGTTCTTGGTAATACCAGCGAGTTTTGAAATCCACTCTTTGTCAGTAACTATAGCGATTTTGCTAATCTTTTTATAGTTGGCTAAGTTTTCGTAACCAAACTTTAGGTCATCAAAAAGAGCCATGGGCTCTATGCCAGTGAAACTGTCCACTCTCTTTAGAATGCGAATATCATCCCACTCTTGCAGAGGGGCGGCAAAACCTTTGAAGGCGGCAGCCAGATCTTCGCGACTGATGGATCCACTGATGGTTATTTCAATGATTTTATTCTGATTATCGATGTGATGGGTGATCAAGGTAGACTCCTTTAAAGAGGTTTCTGGAAATCTACTGCATCCGTGGAGGCTAGTAAACGGGTTCTTAACTGGCCTTGAGCACAACATTTGTAACTCACCTGTAAAATCTTTGGTCAGACTGGAGCCTGGCCACCCCCTCGAGTATTGGCTACTGAGGGCGAACTTGGTTGGAGCTCAAATGACCAAAATTTGAACACCTCTGTAAGTGTTTCATATTATTTGGGAAAATCTTGTGGAATAATTAATGCAATGCATAGTAGTCATTATGTATAGAAATCTATTAATCCTATTGGCTTTATTCGCACTTTATTTACCTGCTTGCTCGAGCTCCAGTGGTTCGGGAGGAGAAGACGGAAATAAAGATCTTCAATTCACTGTGAACTCTCCGGTTTACCCGAATGACTTGGCATTTTTGTTTCCCTTAAATGCAGATGGTCGGCCACAACCCTTTGTGTCGTTGGCGAGCCAGCAAGATATCCCGGGTGAAGGTAATTTTCAGGAGATCGTCGACACCGCACAACGAGAAGGTGTTTTTTTCAGCGATGTTTTGGAAGATCCGAACAATTGGGCGATGGTGGGTTTTCGTTACACACCTTGTGAGTTCTTCGCAGGACAAGACAAACCTTGCAAAGAGCATGTGAGATTTATTTATCAACCGATGAATGTGAATGTCCCGGGAGCTGGGTTTCTCGATTTCTCTATGCATGTCACTTATGAATTTAAAGAATCTGATGCGGCGACGCCTTCCTCTTTGATGGCTGCGATTTACAAATTGCGTGAAGCTGCGGATGGAAAAACTGATGGGTTGCCATTACAGGTTCACCCTGTGTTGCTCGATCGAGTGGATCGTGCCGTTTATTTTAATCAAATTTTCAATACAGTTTGGAAACCCTTTATTTTCGATCGTGATCCTACGGCCATAACCTTTATGGGGCTTGGACGCAATGGCAACGATGTGAACCAAGGAGAGTGGCGCTTTCTGTTTGGACGTGTAGGATCTTTTGGACGCTGGGTGCATGAAGAGCTCCCTGATGGTTCCGGTGAAATGGTGGAAGTTCTAAGTGTGGACCAGCAACAAGGAAGTCCGACAGCTGGAAACCTGTTTTCTAATATTGATGATAATACTGAGTTCAACATTCTAACTGGCGGTCCTGTTCGTGAGTCGGCTGCTGCTGGAGCTTTGGTTCCTCAAGTTTCAAACGAACACAATGTGAACTGTGCCTCTTGCCATACGGCTGATAGTCAAGTGATCCGAGATGCTCTCGCACGATCTTTTACTGACAGCTCGCAGTCTCGTTTAAATACAGTTAATTTTAGCATGGACCAGTTCGCACAGGACATCATTAACTTTATGGGTGATGAGTCTGGTTTTGTTAGCAACCTAACATCCAACGAATTCCGTGGCGGAATGTTTAGAACACCGGATGTGCCAGCTGTGGACCCAGCCTTTCCTCCGCAAGAAGAAGTTGTGACTCGTATGTTTGGTTACATGCATGCACAGCCGACGATTTCTCAGCGCATGTCTTTTGACAATGGCATGGCTGTGAATGCCATGAACAAAGCGATCCGTATGGATCAAAGGTTTGAAGAAGCCGGACGAACCTGTTCTGACTTCAGACAAGCCTTTGCCGCGATGACTTGTTTACTAGATGGAGATTTTAACACTTCACTGGATCAGTGTATCGCTCAATCTTGCCAGTAATTTGAACCGTAGAGAGGGGAGAAACATTGTTTTGGCGAAATAACATACTCATTCTATGTCTGATAATTGTATCGGGAGCAAATGCTCTCGCGCAGACAGAGTACGACCAAGACAGAGACTCCTTTTATCGTCGACAAGTAATGCGAGATCTGAATCCCAATCAAAAAAGATATCCCCGTATAAAAAAAGATAAGAGTGAAGAACAGCAGCAGCCTGTTTACTCGCTAGATGTGCCAGCGAACCAACAACTGGAATCAATGCAACAGTCTGGGACGAATCAAGAAATGGAGTCAAACCAATCGGCGGTAGCACCAAAAGCCAGAGTGAAATTCAAAGAACCGCAAAAGATTTTTGCTTCACCTGCGCAACGTGAATCTTATAAACTCAATCAAGAAAAATTAGACACCAATGATTGGGGCATAGGACTTGATCTTGCTAGCGGATACAGCTCCAATGTGGCTCGATTTGAAGGCGCGCCGAGTGGCTCCTTTACCGACATTTCACCCAAAATTTTCTGGGGCGGGCGTTTGATCCCTCAACTTGAATTTGATTTGAGTGCTGATCTTTTTTACCGAACATTTCATGATAGTGAGATTGACGATATTTTTAGAACTTCAATAATCAACGCTTCAGGCAGCACCAGTCTGTATTTAACAAAATCCTTCTTTATAGGACTTTCTGGAAAGACCACACATTTTGATGGTCGAGAAATTGACTTTACCACTCCCAATACCAATGGGCGAGATTCCCAGTTGTCTGTGAACAGTTTTGAGTTTTCAGTTGGTCGTGAATGGGAAACCTCTTTTATTGAGTTTGCAGTAGGGCAAGAGTACGTTCGTGGGCGAACCACCGTTCTAGATGAGGAAGGGAACCAGTTCTTTCCTGATTTGAATCAATCTCAAGCGGGGTTTCGAGTGGGGCGAGAGTTTACAAACAACTTTCGTTGGGATGCACAGTATGAACTTCGTCATCGGCTCTATCAAGATCAACGCGCTCGTTTAGAAAATGGTCGAGTGGACCCAAATTTTGATACGGCACCTAAACATGAAGAGTTAGAGCACGGGTTTCAAACCACATTGGTTCTGTGGGACTTTCTTTTGGAGGGTGGGGCCGATATCACCCGTGACTTGGTCAATGGAGGCATGTCACGTAAGAGCTTTTTCGGGAACATTATTTTGCCCATTGAAATGTGGAATACCATGCTTTTACGACCTGAGGCCGGAGTCCGCTACACCGAATACGACAGTTTTGTGGGGCAAATTTTCCGAGATCTTAATGCTACGCAACTTCGGGAAGAGCGTTGGTCTTTTTATGGTGCCGAACTCATCGTCGATTTAGGCATGATAGACCCTGTTTTGGCTTATCGCCGAACGGCCCTTAAATCCACTTTCAATATTATCGATTTTGAAGAGGATTTCGTATCTGTTGGGATTCAGGCCGCTTTCTAAAGTTTGAAATTTTCACTCCCCCTTAAAATTTGAAAAATTTATAAAAATTCCGTTCAACTGTATTTAATTGGCAATCCAGTAAAGCCTAAAAAAAAGACATTGACCCATTGCGCATAACGCGGGATGCATGGCTCAAAGCAACAATCTTTTTCGGAGGCTTATATGAAAGCTTTTAATAGTCAGGGAATAGTCAGTTTGGTTTCGACAATTGTTTTAGCGAGCCCTATTTGTTTAGCGGGTTATGGATCGGGATCAACAGGTTATGGAAATACCGGTGGTTCATCGTATGGGTCTTCGAGCTATGGTTCAGGTTCAAATGGATCTTATGGTAGCAAAAAATCTTCTTCTTACGGAAGCAGTAGCTATGGTTCAGGTTCGGACAGTTATGGATCTAATAATGATAACTACTCTTACGGTAGTGATTCGTACGGTTCAGGCAGTGACAGCTATGGTTCCAACAACCAAGGCAATTCTTACGGGAGCAGCAGCTACGGTTCAAACGGGGACAGTTATGGATCTTCAAACCAAGGCAACTCTTACGGGAGCAGCAGCTACGGTTCAAACGGTGACAGTTATGGATCTTCAAACCAAGGCAATTCTTACGGGAGCAGCAGCTACGGTTCCAACAACAATAGCTATGGATCTTCAAACCAAGGCAACTCTTACGGAAGCAGCAGCTACGGTTCCAGCAACAACAGCTATGGGTCTTCAAACAAAGGCAATTCTTACGGGAGCAGCAGCTACGGTTCCAACAACAACAGCTATGGGTCTTCAAACAAAGGCAACTCTTACGGAAGCAGCAGCTACGGTACTAACAACAACAGTTATGGGTCTTCAAACAAAGGCAACTCTTACGGAAGCAGCAGCTACGGTTCCAACAACAACAGTTATGGGTCTTCAAACAAAGGCAACTCTTACGGAAGCAGTAGCTACGGTTCTAACAACAACAGTTATGGGTCTTCAAACAAAGGCAACTCTTACGGAAGCAACAGCTATGGTTCTGGGAAAAAAGGTTCTTATGGAAACAGTGGTTATGGGAGCAAAGGTTCTTATGGCAGTGGCCACTCGAAATCTGGAACTCGTGTTGTTCTTCGATCAAGAGTTCGTAACGGAAAAGCCCGCCGATCTCTTAAAGTGAGTTTTGGTGGTGGTAGCACAACCATTCGTCGTTCGGTTCGAAACGGTCGTCGTGGACGCAACTTTCGCAGAGGGTTCCGCCAAGGTCGTCGTGCTGGTAGACAAGGAACTCGTCGCCGCATGCGTCGTTCTGCTCGTCTAAACTAGATTAGAAGCGAAAAATCCTTCGGGAATATTCTAGATTTTGAAACCGACCCCCTGTGGTCGGTTTCTTCGTTTTAGGGCCATAATTTTAGCATAATTTGATCGCCTCCTAGAATCGTCAAGAATGGCCTAAGAAGGGGGCTTGGCGATTTTGGAACTGCAAGGTTCCATAGGCCCATTGAGCCGCTGTATGAGCGATTTTGAAGCTCTATTTAGGTGTAGGGATGCTCTTACCGTACAGGGTGTCTCCTCAAGAATATCAATCTTCTTTTTGTCTCAGGGGGAAACTCTTAGCTCTTTGATACCTGAGAGTTGGAATTAGCTATTTGTTAACTTTGTCACGAGATCATGGTTTATGGCTTCGCTGGCAGGAAGAACCCAATCCGGTTTTTTTAGAAAGTTGAAATGAAGATACCATTTTGGATCGTTATCAAAGTTTATGTAAGTCTCCCATAAACTGTGCGATACGCCCGAGATTTCAATTAGCTGAAACGCTTCAAGAGTGGCGTCGTAGTTGAGGTCATAATTTTTTAGTTCCAATTCTCTACAAATTTCATTTTGAACTAAAGATTTGCCATCAAGGCAGGATTGGGCAAAGGTCACCATATACCCTGCACCCATGCGGGCTCCATGGATTCCAAACCAAGTTGAAGAATGTGCCTTTCTTTTAGTTCCGGCTCCGAACAGATAGACGCAGGCGCTGGCACAGTGTTGATCTTTGGATAGTTGAGTTGCCCAGCCGCGCTGTTGGATCTTCTCAGCGATTGCAAGGGCCCAATTGTGATGACCGCCCCAAGAGTCTAAATCGACGACCTGTACATTCTGCATTTTATCGTTTGGGTAGGTGAGAAAATCGTAGATGTGACTGTCGATTTTTCCTTGGATATAAAGGACTTCGTTTTCAATATAAGGTGAAACCAGAGTTTTTGGTGTTTCACCGTGGGCAAAGCCAGATAGTAAAAGCGCAACTAAAAATGAAAACATGATCCCCCCCCCCGGATTACACATGATTCAAGCAAAGTGAGTGGGGAATGAGAAGGCTTTGTTCACTTGGCAAAATATTTTCAATAGCTTCAAGATAACTATTTCAGAAGGCCGGGGATAAACCCTGACTTCAATACAACTACTTCAGGATACCAGGGATTGTTCCTGTGGTTTCCCCCAAGGTGTTGGTGCTCATTCCAATGGCATTAAGTCCGGTGATCAGTAACTTTTGTGGAAGGTGATTGCTTCCATCGATATGTTGCCCAAGGTTGACGGCGTCTTTGCAACCTGAGTAGAGGTAAGTGAGGTGGCCACGATCATGAGCGCTTCGACCTTCTGCCGCCACGAACACTACAAAAGTGTTGTCGAGAACAGAACCTGTTCCCTCATTCATATTGGCCAAGTTGTTGACCAGGCGACCGTAGAAATTGGTGGCCCAATTGTGATTGGCCGCAACGACAGACGCTGTGGAGTTATGTGAGTCAGCATGAATATCAGGCTTATTGCTTTTGGAGTTGTTTGTTGTACTGTTGCCAGTCATTGCACTGTTAATCCAAACCTGATGGTGGGTGATGGCCCAAGATGCCACATTTGTCAGTCCACATTGAAGAGCATAAGCTAAAAGGTCGGCTTGGATATTACCTCGCAAGGTCTCTTCAGCCCAGCCTCCAAAACCATAGTCGTCGACTTGTGGGTCAGGTCCAGGTTTGGCTGGCGCAGAGCCGCAAGCTCCAGAGGATGGGGGTGGGCTGTTGGTGGTATTGGCTAAGTTTCTCTCAATTTCACGAATGTTTTCAAAGTGAAGCTGTAGGCGCTCTTTATCTCGACCTGTTAGTGAACCCTCAATTTTGTTAGCATCATTTAACACTAAATCCAAAACACTTTTCTTTTTCGAAGGCAATTGTGAAACTGTTGAAGGCACTGTTGTTGAGCCCCCAGAAAACATTTTTTCATAAAGTTCCAAAGGACTAATGATGGGGCGCAATTCATTCAATATGGTTCCGTTACGAACCACTGAGATGGCCTCCGGTGCTCTTTGAGTGGAGTTGTAGTCGGCAGCTTGCGTGCGAATCTGCAGAGAGTTGAATTGACTGCCACCTCCTAAGAATTGAGCGGCGATTTGATCGCTGGTGGTACCACGAATAAAAGAGTATTGGTTGTCAAAGTTGGTCGCGGTTTTAGGAACAGATCGAACACCGGACAACATCGGAGATTCCATTTTTCCATGTTGAGCCCCCGTGGCTTCACCCGGAGGAGGAATGGCTCCGGAGTAGTGTTGAGGCAAGTTCAATCCCGAGACAATACTCATATGATTTTTGATTTTCTCCAGATTCGAAATTGCTGGTAGCAAGTTTTGAGTTAGGGGGCCGAAGGAAGAGGGTTGGATGTTGCGCGTTCCCCCATTCGCTGATCCGTAATACATAAGAACGTAACGTTTCTGCGGAGCCGCTTGGGCATAGGCCATTTGAGGGAGGCTTTCTAAAAATGGCAAAGCCACCATGACCTTTCCTGTTCCCCATAAGAAATTTCTTCGACTTAACCCTTTTTTACCCTTCATTATTGACTCCTTTTGTGGGCCATTCCCTCAGAGCGAACGATTGATTTAATGATGCCATGAAGGTTGCGCGTTTCATAGTACTCTCCTTCAAGAGCTGACAAAGTCTCTTCGTCATCGGCTGTAGCCGGTCGTCCGATCATAAATTCAAAAAGATTTCTGGTAGCGCAGGCACCGACCCGAGGGTCCTGTGCAACTTTGGTTGCGAATTCGCGTGGTCCGGTGAAAGGCGTTCCTAAAACGTCTCCTTCTCCTTTGATTTCACATTGATTGTTATCAGGCTCAACGTCACGGATGTTTCCGAACTGATCGATGTTCTCCAAGCCAAACCCAATTCCATCGGTGATACCGTGACAACCCACACAGCTTGCCAAGTCTCGCATAGCATAGCGTTCTGTTTTACAGTCGTGAG
>CBDUOS010000139.1:0-8174 GCA_965368905.1 uncultured Bdellovibrionales bacterium
TTCGGAAGCCAATATCACCAAACGTCGAGCAATAAACAAAGGATCTTCTCCACCTTCAAGCATACGAGCCAGGTAGTAAATCGCCGCATCCGGGTCACTACCCCGAATGGATTTGATAAACACAGAGATCGTATCGTAGTGCTCATCTCCCTTCTTATCAAAACGAATACCTGCCGATTCAAATGTTTGATTCAAGGCTTCCGCATCCAATGGAAACTCATCGTTCTCTTCGGAGTTGCGAAAAGCAAAGACCAACTCTTCAACCAAGTTTAAAAGCTTTCGTGCATCACCATGGCTGGCCGCCAACAATTGCTCATATCCTTCATCTGTTAAAAGATCTTTTTGTTGCAACTTTTCCAGGTCAAAGGCTCGTTGTATCAAGTCTGCTAAGTTCTTTTCTGAAAGAGGTTCGAAAACAACCAGTCGGCAACGACTCACAAGAGCCGCATTCAGTTGGTAACTTGGATTTTCCGTGGTGGCCCCGACCAAATAAAAATAAGACTTCTCTACGAACGGCAAAAGGACATCTTGTTGCCCTCGGTTCAACCGATGAATCTCATCGACAAACAAAAGGGATTTCTTCTGATACTCATAACGATTGCGTTTAGCCAGCTCGCCGATTTCTCGAATCCGTTTGGCTCCCAAATCAATGGCGTTCTCTTGAAAGACCTCGGCCTTAACTTCTTTTATCAAGGCATTGGCAAACGAGGTTTTTCCACAACCGGGTGGCCCCCACAAGATCATACTTTGCAGTTGTCCCTGTTGGATTTTTTTCAGAAGGTTTCTATTCTCTGAGAAGCTCTTCTCTTGCCCAATGAGGTCAGAAAAGGATTGGGGCCGCAGCTTCTCAGCGAGGGGCAAATCATCAATGGGGCTCTGAGACTGGAAAAGATCCATAAGTCTCTGGGATACTATAGGCCCAGAGACCTGCCAACTTAGAAAGGCGCGTTAAAGCTCGAGAGACTCCAGCTCGTCTTCAAAATTACTGCCATCCTCGAGTTCGAAGTCGTCTTCGCCCTCAAACCCCATAGAGTCATTTTCTTCGAGGGGTTGGTCTAAAGTGTCAGAGCGCTTCCCCTCATCCAGCGAGAGTTCTTCGAAAGCGTCGTAACTGGGGTTAGTGGCCTTTGTTACCAGAGGACCATCCACCTCACGTAAAATCTTGGGTTTTAAGAAAAGTAAGAGTTCACTTTTGATTTTCTCTTCACGTGTTTGACGAAACAAGTTTCCAATAAGCGGAATGTCTTTGATCCATGGAATACCCGTTTCAATGTTACCGTCATCCAACTGATAAATTCCACCGATCACAGCCGTCTTTCCGTTTTTCACCATCACTGTCGACTTCGCTTGGCGTTTATTCAATTCACGAGATCCATCTTGGTTTCGAGCACCGGCAAAATCTCTCTGCACATCCACCTCTAAGATCACGTCACCTTTGAACGTAATTTGTGGAGTCACTTTTAAACCCAATACTACATCCAACATATCAAAAGTGATTGTCGGAGGACCACCAACGGTTATCTGCGTGGTTGTTATCGGAACCTGAAGTGTTTGTTTGATTTCTGCTGGCACCTTATTCATTGTCATAATTCTTGGTTGTGACAATACCTTAATTTTATCATCACTTTCAAAGACAGAAAGTGCTGCTGAAAGATCTCCAAAGATATCGAAGGTTCCGACACTCAAGTCCATCGTGAAGCCATTGCTCGATACGTTGTTACTGGCTAGACCAGCACTTATATTTGCGGTTTGATCACCGAATGAAAAGTCCTGACCACCAATATCCCAATTGATCCCGGCCTCTCGAATAAAGGTTTCACGGGCCTCAACCAGTTTTGATTCAATTTCCACTTGCATAGGCGCTGTATCGAGAGCCTTCACCAGGTCAACGATTCGATCAATGTACTCTCCGTAATCAGTGATCACCAAGGAGCTGGTTCGATTATCGAAAGCCACCTTACCTTCTTTACTGGTGAAATCCTTGAGCTTACTGGCCAAATCTTTTACATCGGCATAACTCACAGGAATGTACTTCACCTTGATACCGCCAGAAAGTAGTTTGGCTTGTTTTTCATTTTTAATTTGAGCACTCACCGCTTGTGCCTCTTGGCTCAAAATGGATTGCTTTGCAATTCGCAATACAGACCCTTGCTTGACGTAACCCAACCCTTGCGAACGCAAGAGAACGAGAAGAGCTTGATCCCAAGGAACGTCTCGCAACTTAATACTGGTCTTTCCCTCAACCTCTTTATCCATAATAAGGTTCACACCACTCAACTCTGAAATCACTTCGATTATTGTGCGAACTTCTTCATCGACAAATTCGAGGTTGATTTTTTCTCCAGAGAAGCTACCTCCGCCAATGGAAAGTCCCGACTTTTCGACTCCACCAAATGAACTGGAAAAATCGCCAGGGGTTCCGGTTGCTGGAGCGGCTCCGCCACGAGCTGTGACGAGGGCTCCAGCTTGCTCCTGCACAGAGTTTTGCCCACCAGAACGAGTTTGTATTTGCATCTGATTTTCCGCAACCAACTGATCCAACGATTGTTCGTCGGGACCTGGATCGACCAAAGGATCAACTCCCGCCTGCTGCATGGGCGCTCCACCAGCGGTCATGACAAGGATCGCATTTCCTTCTTGTTGAACTGAAGGTTCAATCGGACGTTTCAGCTGGATCACAAATCGAGCCGCACCGGTCACATCGGCATAGGCATTGATGGTTGCAATGTCTTGTTTAAAATCTTTTGTCACATAAGGACGTTTAAAGCGTTCTGGTAAAAAGGCGTCCTGCACTTGGATAACGACTTGATTCAGCTCAGGGTCCACAATTTTTTGGAACTGAGCCGGTGTTGAAGTCTCGATTACCACAGTTCCACCGTTATCAAAAGCTTTGTATTCAAGGTTCGTAATTTCTGTGGAGAAATCGCCCGAAGCTGCGGCGGCCATGCCTTCATCGGGAACATCGACGACCAGGTCGTCCATGGGCTGCTCGTCCATAGGTTCGGCCTCGAGAGCAAACTCATCCTCTTGCCCCTCTTCATCACCAAACTCACTGAACTCGTCATCACCCAGTTCAGCTTCGGCCAACTGTTGATCAACACCACCGTCGTCAGTGGCACTGATCTCCATACCCTCTTCGGCAAATTCATCTTCTCCGAAGTCTTCACCAGCAAACTCTTCTTCGCCAAAATCATCGCCTCCACCAAGCGACGCATCCGAAAACTCTTCGTCGAGAGTCGATTGGGTTCCGCCCCCAGTTTCGAGGCTCACTTCGTCATCTGCAAAGCCCTCATCAGCTAAACCATCGCCACCAAAGTCGTCATCACCCAGGCCGTCCACAAGATCGGCACTCTCTTCGAGCATCTCGTCTTCCGCATCAAGGACCACTTCACCGGATACACTTTCTGTATCGACTTCGGATGGAGCTCCTTCATCTTCACTGCTAAAGAGAGAACACCCCCCAATCATTGAGGTGAATAAAATGACTATTAACAACTTCCATAACATCCTTGTCATGACTGTCTCCCAACTTGTTTATTCTAGAAAAACGACTTTTGTCGTCGAGTATCTTCTCTGATTCTCTTCAATCGTTTGAATGATCACCACTTCCTTCTCTCGAATCATGGCAACATATCCAAAATTTTCTCCAATATAATCTTTAATTCTTAGTCGATGCTCGCCACCATCAGGGTCTCTAAAGATAGCGATCGGACGCTTCATCCCCCACATCAACCCTTTTAGTTTGAATTGCGAGAGCCTATAAGTTTGTAGTGGCAAAAAGGGTCCATAAACCTGCCCCGGCTTTAATGGACTACCAGAGCCTTGGGTTTCAAAAGGATCACGAAACTCTTCACGATTGTATTGAAAAGGTTGTAGAAATGTTTGAATTTCAGAAATTTTTTCTTCTCCACTCTCTTCTGGTTCCGCATTTGCCTCGGCGGCCCCCGGTTGACCGGGTGTACCTGCTGGTGGTTTTTGGCCCATCGCTGGCGCTACAAAGAACAGAACTAGAAGGAAATGCAAAAACTTATCCACCCTGAGCGCCCCCTTCCACTTCATTAGCCGTATATACAACCAGCGTTGTCGTCAGTTCAACAAGAGGATAATCACCCTTTACTGTAGATTTAAAATTCATCTCACTGAAATCAATGGCTCGTTCTTGCTTGGTTAAACTGGAGATAAATTCCATGACATTATGAAATGGGCCTTCAATACTGAATGTTACAGCCGTCTCTTTATACTTAGGAAACTCACTGCTTCGTTCCCCTGGTTCCATTTTATTAACTATTAAAGAGTGATTCTCTGCCAATTTTGAAACTCTGCTTTGTAGAACGTTTATACTCATTCCTTCTGGAGAAAAATACTTTTGGAAATCCTGCATGTTTCGAGAAATGGTTTGAATCTCTTCTTCAAATCTCACTTTATCATCGAGGGCTTTTCGAACTCGCTGTAATGCCGTTTCATTTTTCTTTTGGCTCTGGATCTGCTGAGCGATCTGGGCGTCAAGGGTTTTGCCACCATCATAAAAAAGCAACCAATAGAAAAAGACCAAGCCGACTCCAACCAAGAAGCACTTTTGCATATCCAGCTTGTTAAACTCTTCCATTAAATCCATTAGTTCTTCACCCTTGCTTCAATTTCGAAAGTGTTTAAATCATCTTTTCCAACTTTTCGTCGCTCCATTTTTCTATTGAAAGCCTGAGTGATAAAATCACTGCGACTCAAATTTTCGACAATTTCTTGTACCGATGTTGGAGAACGAGAATATCCTTTAAAACTCAACACCGATTGATTAACAATCAACTCATCCAACCAAAGATCATCGAGCATGCTTTTTTGCACGATCTTGATTGCCTGTAGCTTGAAAGCTCTCTTTTGCGAAATTTTCTTAATCACAGTGAGTTGCTCGTTAAGCTTCTCTTTCTCCTTAACCAAGTCCTCAACCACAGCCTTAACCGAACCAAACTGACTAACTTCAGCCTCGGCTTTTTCAGCCTTTGCTTTCTCTCTTTGGAAAACCATTGTTTTCTGAGTGATATTGTATGACTGGTAACCGTACAGCAAAATTGGCATGATCAACATGACCGCCACCTTAACGGCAGGATGAGGAGCACCCGACGCACTCGCGGCCGCCATATCCATAGCGATCGCAGTTTGCGTCCCGGCCGAAGTGTAGTTGTGGGTTTTGGCAAGGTTTACACGAATCATGCGTCACCTATCTTTCGTGCACCGAAACCCAAAACACAGGGCAAGAAAGGCATAATCTCTTGTAAAAACTGATCTGAAAATCCCTTTTTATTAACACTGATTTTTTGAAGTGGATTCATCACCTGGCAACTCAAGCCAGTGGCGTTAGAGATAGACTCAATTAGATTTGGAACTTTGATTGAACCACCACTCAAGAAAATTTCAGTGGCTGCTGACCCACTTTTACTTTGTTCGTAAAACTTAAAGCTGTCTTTGATCTCTTCACAGATCATCTCATTTGTTGCAGTGATGACATTTGCCAATTCGGCGGGGCTCGATTGGGTTTGTGCAAATCCAATCTTCAGTTCCTCAGCCTCTTGAGTGCTCAATCCCAACTCTCGCGAAATTTCCATATTGTAAATGTTTCCACCAATTGGAATGTCACGACAGAATACAACTCCGCCGTTCTCCATAACAACCAAGTTGGTTACACCGGCACCAATGTTGATCAATGCTAACGTCTCTTTGCGCGAACCATAGTTCATCTCAAAACAATTGGCTAAAGAAAAACCGTTCACATCAATCAATGCACATTTGAGACCTGCGATTTCAATCGCTTCAAAGTAGCGAATAATATAATCATGTTTTGCTGCCACCAATAGGATATCCATGGTCTCGGCGTTGGGATTCGACGATGGCAGTAGGTGGTAGTCTAAGTTAACTTCACTCAGGTCAAACGGAATGTATTGCTCAGCTTCCCATTGGATCTGTTCAGAGATCAGTTTAGGGTCGATTCGTGGCATCGAGATTTTTTTAACAATGACGGCACCGCCAAACATGCCAGTGCAAACTGATTTTGTTTTAATTCCCAATTCTTTATGCAAAGCCATAATAATTTGCGATAGAGCGGATGGGTCGATAATTTCTCCCCCCTCAACGAGACCATCAGGAATGGCGGACATTCCGAAGTTCATCATCTTGTAGGATCGACCTACCTGCTTTAGTTCAACCATCTTGATCGAACTGGAGCCGAGGTCGAGACCAATTACCTGTTTACTACCAAAAATCATGAAACCTTCTCTAGCTGGACCTTTCCACTACTTTCCTATCTTAAAATTAAATCCAAGGCATGAACCAAAGTCAAACCGCCGAAAGTCCGATTCTTCCAACTTTTTTAATATCTTCAATTATTTACGCTTGTGGCGCCAAAGTTTTGGCCCCCTCAAAAAGCGAGACTAGACGAAGGCCCAACCCCCTGAATGGCGGAACTGGACATTGGTTACGTTGGAACTTGAATAAACAAGTTCATTAAAGGGGCAACATCGAAAAGAATATAAATCAAAGCTGCCAAAGCGAGGTAGGGTCCGAAGGGAATTCCCGTTTTTAAATTACCCTTTGCTACCAACAAATAGGTTCCACCGATAAGAAGTCCGAGCATACTAGATGCGAGAATGACAAACAGAATCGACTGAATTCCACAAACTGCTCCGATCCACCCCAACAATTTAATATCTCCGCCTCCCATGCCTTCAATTTTGCGGACAGCAAAGTACAAATAGGCGACTCCAAGAAGAAACCCACCACCAATGAGAACTCCCAAAAAGGCATCAAGAAAGGCGCGATCTGGATTAATCGCAGCGCCAATCAATCCGATAACAATTCCTGAAAGTGTGAATCGATCGGGCAAAATCATATGATCCAAATCAATAAAACTCGATGTAACGACAAAAAAAGTGAAGATGATATATTCCAAAGTTGATATCGACCATCCGTAGCGATAGTAAATCGCTGCAAAGAAAAACCCCATTAGGAATTCAACAATTGGGTAGCGAACTGAAATCCGATCTTTGCATTTTCGACATTTACCTCGCAACACCATCCATGAGACGATGGGGATATTCAAGTACCAAGGAATACTGTCTTTACATTTTGGGCAATGGCTTCGCGGCACAGCCACATTCTCATTTTTGGGTAGCCTGACAATCACAACGTTGGCAAAACTTCCCCAAATTGCGCCAAACCAAAAAGCAAAAATTGTATAGAGCTCATGCTCACTCAAAATCTTTTCTCCCAAAAATGATCAAGGCGCCTAAAAAGAAAAAAGCGGCCCACAGAGATGCCGAACCAACGGCATAGCCGAGTTCAGTAAAAGGAACATGAGTCTTAGCGATTGCAAACTGTCGCCAATTGAGGTGTTCGAGGTCAGGAAAAATTCGCTCCAGGACTGCGGCTGCGATATAGAAAACTTTGCTATGATTCGACTGCAAAATGCCTTCAAAACTCCCGATCCAATGACCAATCAAAAAGAAAGCCAAAGACCCTGTTATTGATAAAAAGGGTTTGGCAAATGTAGAAAATAAAAAGGTCACAGCCAATAAAATGGCCGACTCAAAAAAGAATCCCACAAAGGCATAGTAAGAAGTCCCCTCGATATCCAATCCAAGTAGAACCTGAATCAATGTAAAACATACGAGGAATCCAAACAACAGAGTGATCAATATCCCGAGGAGTCCAAGATATTTTCCGACCAGGTACTGCCCTCGCGTGATTGGGCGAGCGAGCAACGTGTAAATTGTTTTCTTTTCGATTTCTCGAAAGAAAACACTACAACCCAGAAAGATCGTAAGCCCCGCAAAGCAAAAATGGATGCCTCCCAAACCTAAAGAAACAGAGAGGCGAAAGATCTCTTTGTAGGAAAGCTGACCAAGAGCAAAACAGAGAGCCATAAACAATATTGAGAAAATAACCACAAAATAAAGAACTCGGTCACGAATCATTTCGATGTAAGTGTTTTTCGCTACGACATAGGTGGCATAATTCATGGATTCACCTCTTTAGTGTTAAATTCACTGAACGCACGGTCCAAGCTGACCTTTTCTTGCTCAACTGAAAAGATCTCCTTTCCCTCTCCACGAAGGTTGTCGATCGTTCTCTGAAGTTCATCGACACTTTCTATTTTTAAGGTTTCAGGTTCTTTGTTTTTTTCT
>CBDUOS010000140.1:0-8136 GCA_965368905.1 uncultured Bdellovibrionales bacterium
CGGGATTTCACTGCCCAGCTTTCTTATGGCGCCCATACTGATTTATATTTTTAGTTTCGGCTGGCCTATTAACAAATTGTTCCCGGACGTTTACCAGTGGCTATTGAAATACGACATCCTGTTGCCGGCAGCTCTTTGGCATTCTCCCCGCCACTATATTCTTCCGGTGGTTACGCTGGGGATTCGCCCGGCTGCTTTTATTGCACGTCTCACGCGAACTTCGGTGCTCGATGTGATTCACTCAGACTTTGTGCGGACTGCTCGCTCGAAAGGGTTGAGTGAAAAAGTTGTTTTGTACCATCACGTTCTTAGAAACTCTTTGGTTCCCGTATTGACTTACGCTGGTCCTCTGGTCGCAGGAATTTTGTCGGGATCCTTTATAGTCGAAATCATTTTTGCGATTCCAGGAATTGCAAAATATTTTGTACAAAGCGTGTTCAACCGCGACTACCCCTTAATTATGGCACTGACACTTTTGTTTTCTGTAATGTTGATTTTTGCCAACCTCGTGGTTGACCTTCTCTACAAAGTGGTGGACCCACGAATCGAGATGTCATGAAGCAAGAGAGTTGGTGGGTCGAAGGTTTTCAAGAATTAAAGAAAAATAGATTGGCGCTGAGCTGCCTGTACTTTATTGCCTTTGTTTGTCTGATTGCCCTGACGGCCAAATGGATCACCCCCTATCCATTCGATGAACAACACATCGATCATTTGCTACTGTCTCCAAACAGTGCCTACTGGTTCGGAACCGACAAGCTGGGGCGGGACCTTTTATCTCGAATCATTTATGGTTCGCGCATGTCGATGGCGGTGGGGATTATCACGGCCGTCATTTCACTTTTAATCGGCGCGATTTACGGCGCCCTATCGGGTTGGTTTGGTGGCTGGGTGGATTCGATCATGATGCGAGTGGTGGATATCGCTTATTCGGTTCCCAGTTTGGTCATTATGATTTTAGTGAAAGTCGTCTTCGATAGTATGGAACTGTTTAGCAACCCCGAACTAAAAGCACTAAGTGGAACTTTGATCGCTTTGAGTATCGTGGGGTGGGTGAGTCTGGCACGATTGGTGCGAGGGCAGGTCTTGCAGGTCAAAGAGATGGCTTACATCGAAGCAGGGAGAGCATTAGGGTTTGGGCACTTGCAACTTTTGGCACGCCATGTGCTCCCCAACATTCTCGGACCTATTATTGTAATGCTGACCTTTCGTATACCCGCCAATATTCTATTTGAAAGTTTTTTAAGTTTTATCGGTTTGGGGCTGCAGCCCCCCTACAGCTCGTGGGGCGTTTTGGCCTCTGATGGGGCCGATTTGCTTGAGAGCTACCCCCATTTGATCCTGTTTCCGGGAGCCGCTCTGTTTTTTACGATGATGGCCTTTCAGCTCCTCGGAGATGGCCTGCGCGACGCCTTCGACCCAAAGATGAAGGTCTGAAAACCCAATCCTAACCAAATAGATAAAAGCGGTTGGATTTTATACACCTTGAAAATAACAAAACTATAATCTTTTCAAACTATTGGGAAATCTAAGGGAATCGGAAAACCGTTGTGTATAATCCTGGCAATTTAACGGAGGAAATAGACATGAATCAGGTTTTTCGCCTTTTTATCGTGGTGGCTACTCTGGGCTTAGCAGGCTCAATCGTTAACGCCGATTTTGGTCCCCGAGATTGCAACAAACACAAGTATGATCGCAAAGGTTTTGCTTGGGATGAGCGTCGTGGAAACCCATCGGATTTTGATCCAGGACCAGCCGCTGAAGAGAGTCAGTCTTGGTTGGAGCTTTACGGACAGCTTCCAAACTACAGAACCATCGGCAAGAAAATTCTTGGAGGATCTGAGGAGAAGTTCCGATGGCAAATGGGCCCCATGTGGTACCGTGGTCGCCTTGGTCAAAACAAAGTAAAGATCTTTGTTGTCGGTCAAGAGGGAGCCCAAGATGAAAACGTGACCAACCGTGCTTTTACTGGTTCTACTGGAACACGTGTGCAGAAATTCCTGAACCATTTGGGTGTATACGAAAGCTACCTTTATATGAACACCTATGTTTATACGATCAAAGGTCAGCGCATTACCGAAGAAGAAGAGTGGGGTTACAAAAACTATGTGGCTCTTGAGCAAGGAGCGAACAGTCCAGTCGTAGAATATCGTCATATGCTTTTCGACAATGTGATCAAACAGAACCCAGATTCCATTGCCATGTTTATGGCTGTTGGTGGCGGTGGTAAAGCCTCACTCGCTAACTGGATCAATTCACGCAGTGGTAATAACAATTGTCGTGAGTGGGCCTTGGATCGTTGTGACACCTCACAATTGGTGCAACATTTTGCCGAACAAGGAATCTTAGATGGCGACGAGAAGATCTTAGCTGTTGGTGTGCAACATCCCGGTGGGGCCGCTTTTGGTGACGGTTTTGACCGAATCCAAAAGTCATTTGATGATGCCTCGAAGAATGTGGCTTGGTACTTGCGAACTTACCCGGCTTGGTTGCCAGCGGATGCACAAGAAGCCCGTTATGGTTATTGCAATGGTGGTGATCGTGAAGAACGTCTTGAAGACAAGTTTCAGTACGGGCACGCTCCGGTTCCTTTCAAAGACTTTTCTTTCGCCACAAACTGGCGCATGGGAGACAAAGGAACTTCTTCAAATCGTGATGGTGCTGATAAAATTCAGGTCTTCAGCGAAGAAGGGCAGTATGCCACAGTTCGAATTTGGGACCAGCCTCTTGGTAAAGTGAAGTTGTCCAGTGGACGAACTGTCTGGAACGATACCGAGCCAGCGTATGAAGATTATTATCCCCCTCGCGAAGCAGACTCGCAATTGCGCGATGAAGACAAAGGTCTACTTTGGGGTATGAATGACAACGAAGTGGCCAACGAGCACCCTCGTTACAAATCTTTTGGTGACTCGCAAGGTGATCTTGATCATGTGAAACAATTTGATCCAGGACCAGCAAGCCAAGAAATCGCAGACGCTTTAATGGATTGGCCTAACTTTCAAGAAGTGGATGCTTCATCTTATAAGAACAACGAGTCTTTCGGATTTGGACCAAGCTATCGTGGAAACACCAAAGACCCACAAGTGATTATATTGGCCGATCAAATGAGTCATACGGACTTTTTCTCGACACGTGCACTAACCGGAGAAGCCGGTCAGATGTTGCAAGTGTTTTTGAGCAAAGCGGGCATGGAAGAGGCTGACTCCTATTTGATCTTGCGTCCATTGCCAGTGGACACCCTAGGTGTTTCCGTTTCAAAGGTTAAAGCCTTAGCTTTTGGAACTGACTCTCGTGGCAAGAGCGCTGTTCAAACTATCGAGAGCGTTATTAAAGCCCTCGATGGTGGAGCCAAGAAATTAGTCGCCATGGGACCTGTCGCGACCGAAGTGGCCAAGGCTTTCCTTGGTAAAATGCAGGACATGAACCTAAATGCCATTTACGATATGGACCAACCCAACCGCAACTTCAGTCATGTAAACAACTGGGTGAGCCTGGCGGACAAGTTGGGAGTGGCTAAGCCTTCGCAAGATGAATTGAAAACCCTATGGGTGATTCCACGTAAAGACCTTCCTTACTCCACACGTTGGTGGATGGGAAGCACAGGAGACCTTGCCGATCGCGCTTACGGATTTAGTGAGTATGAGAAGCAAGAAAACAACCGCGACTTTGATTACACCGGTCACTACTACCGATTGAAGGCGCCTCGCTGGATCTGGAATATCAAAGACGATGATCCTCGTCCGTTGACAGATCTTGAACAAAGTCTTGTCGACACCGTTCTTGAGCAAATTTGACCTGTCATAGGATCAAAGTTTAAAGCCAAAAGCCAAGTGATATTCACTTGGCTTTTTTTTATGTCTATTAAAAGTTTTCTTTATTGTTCTGTGATTGTTTTGAAACTGTGGGCGTACAAAAAGCCACAAAACTTGAGACATGAAACATGCCAACTCAAAAAAACCTCTCAATTTATGACAAAAGTTAAAGCCTCTAGAAGGCCCGCCCGATAAGAATAGTAGAGAGTCGCCGAATATGTGGAACGTTAGCTGGAGGTGAATATGAAACGGTATAACAACACTATTGTCGTATTTCTCTTGATCCTAATGATTATTTCTTTGTCTGTCACAGTCAGTGGCTGCCAAGGAAAATCACCCCCATCAACCCAGATTACAAAACCATTATCACCATTGTCACTTCCCTATGTTGTGCAAGCAATGGGGTCCGGAGGATAGAAGATATAGAAACTTATAGAGAGGTTACTCTTCCTATAACTGCGTGTGTGGATCAGAACAGGGATGCTCTGGTTCCACTTTTTATTGGTTGGAATCCAGTTTTCGTTGGTCATTGGCTTTTTCGCCAAGGTTTTTAATCATGGCTTTTTGTTCATCCGTCATGTTGTTATAAAACTGTTCCGGATTTTTCTGAGCCTCTTGCAAAGAACGCATCATTTTTTGCAAATCACCGTTGCTATCATTGGCCAGCTTTCGAAAAATCTCACCGGCTGCTTGGTAGAGTTCATCCATGTTTTCAGAGTTACCCATGAGATCTTGTGCCATCCGATCAGCCTTTTGCGCCTCTTTACTGTCATTGATCACGCCTTCTCGTTGACTTTTGCTATTGAGCAGTTCAATGGTTTTATTCAAGGCCTCAGTATTGACCTCGTCCATTTCCTCGGCCAAAACGCTGAGGGATAGTGTAACCACGGCAGAGATAAAGAAATAATGAACAATATAACGTGTGATGCTCTTTAGAATACCCATAACCAATTATCGGCCAGATACGTACCAGACAATAGTATCCGGCAAAAAATTCTCAAATTAAGACAATTCTCAAAAGGCATTCAGAACCAAGGTGTCATTATGAGGCAAATTCTTTGCTTTACTTAAACATTGAAGCGGAAGAGCATGACGTCGCCGTCTTGGACTACATACTCTTTACCTTCAGAGCGATATTTTCCTGCATCTTTGACAGCTTGTTCAGACTTGAGTGTGAACAGATCCTCGCTGGCGTAGGTTTCGGCGCGGATAAAGCCTTTTTCAAAATCGGAGTGAATTACACCAGCGGCTTGCGGGGCTTTCATGCCTTTTTTGATGGTCCAGGCGCGCACTTCTTTTTCTCCAGCGGTGAAGTAGGTTTGCAATTCTAGAAGGCTATAGGCTTCACGAATCAATCGATGCAAACCTGGTTCTTCCACTTCCATTGAGTCCAAAAATTCTTTTTGCTCTTCTGGCTCAAGGAGAGCGATCTCGGCTTCCATGGCAGAGCAGATCAGAAGAGAATTATTCCCCTCGTTGCTGGCAAACTCTTTCACTTGGTTTGACCAATCGTTACCGCCGGCGACAAAATCTTCTTCGCTGACGTTGCACACATAAAGAACGGGTTTTGTTGTTAAGAGCTGCAGCTCTTTCACATACTTTGTGTCGTCTTTGTCGACTTTGACAACACGTGCGGGTTTTCCGTCAGACAAGGCTTTGTGAATGTCGAGAAGAATAGCCAATTCACGCTCCAACTTTTTGTCTTTGGTGGCGCGAACTTGTTTTTCCATTTTTTGTTTACGTTTTTCGAGGGATTCCAAGTCAGCCAACATCAACTCGGTGTTGATCACATCGATGTCGCGCAATGGATCGACAGAGCCTGAAACGTGGACGATGTTGGGGTCGTCGAAGCAGCGAACCACTTGAATGATAGCATCGGTCTCACGAATATTGGCCAAAAACTGATTTCCCAAGCCCTCGCCTTTACTAGCGCCGGCAACCAGCCCGGCAATGTCGACAAATTCCATAGCGGTAGGAATCTCTTTTTGCGGTTTGATTAGCTTGGTGATTTTCTTCAAACGCGGGTCGGGAACAGTGACCACACCCACATTGGGGTCAATCGTACAAAAAGGAAAGTTTGCCGCTTCGGCTTTTGCCGCAGTCAGCGCATTGAACAAGGTACTTTTACCCACGTTGGGCAGTCCGACAATTCCACACTGTAAAGCCATAATCGCTCCTCAAAGTTTGAGCCGCATCTTATAAGGAAATGCTCAAGGCTTCCAGTCCTTTGTGAACGAGTAGGGGATTTACTGGGATGGTTTCTGGTTCAAGAAGGTCGCGGCTTTTTGCATGCCTTCACAAATCAGGGTTTCAAGGCCCTCACTGACTCGCTCCAAAACATCGGGCAGGATATTTTGCTCTTCTTTGTTGAACGGGGACAGCACGTGGGAGGAAATATCTTTTTTACCATTGGGGCGACCCACACCCACTCGAATTCGGTAGTAGGCTGACGTTCCCAGTTTTTCATGGATGTCACGAATTCCGTTTTGTCCGCCGTGACCTCGGTCGTACTGTAACTTCATTCTTTGAAAGGGCTGTTCCACTTCATCGTGGATGATGACGATTTTTTCTGGTGCAATCTTATAGAAATGACTCAACGCTTGAATCGCCTGCCCCGAATCATTCATATACGTTTGGGGCTTGGCCATGATCACTTTTTCATTTTCCAACTTAAAGCTGTAAGTCAGACTTTTGTGCTCTTTTTTTTCAGGAGGGTTCCCGATGTTATTCAAATAGTAGTCGATGGCCATAAAGCCAACGTTGTGTCGGGTTAAAAGATATTTTTTTCCAGGGTTACCTAGACCCGCCACAAGCCACATCGATGCAGAGTATTTGAATTAGTCTTTCTTTTCTGCTTCGCCTTCAGCTTTAGCTTCGCCACCAGCGGGAGCCACTTCTGTTTCAGCGCCTTCAGCAGCGGCTTCAACAGCCTCTTCTGCCGGCTCTTCTTTTGGCACGCTCACTGAACAAATTGTGCGCTCAGGGGCTGTAATCGGCGAAATACCTTCACCGAAAGTCACATCCGACACGTGAATCGATTCGTTTAAACCAAGTTCAGAAACATCCACTTTAATTGAAGTTGGGATATCGATCGGGTTACATTCGATTTCAATGTCACGCAAGTTCACTTGTAGAACTCCACCTTCATTAGCACCTTTGGGCTCACCTTCAAATTCGATGTTTACGTTGACTTTAATTTTCGCTGTCATATCGAGAGCGTAAAGATCAACGTGCACTGGACGAAGTGTTCCGGGGTGTTTTTCGATTTTCTTAAGCATGACTTTCATGCCAGTAAGAGAACCATCCTCACTTTTGGTTTGAAAGATGGAACTTTCATGTTTTGAACCAGAGTGTTTCACAACAAAGATTTCATCAATCAAGCAGTTCACATTTTTTGTTTTTGGACCATAGATTACGGCAGGAACTTTACGGTCTTTACGGTAGGCTATAGAGGCCCCTTTACCCGTTTGGCGCGCTTCAACTGTCATAAATTCATTTTTTTGTGTCATTTCCTACCTCTTTGGTTTTCTTAATCATCAAACAGCGAGGAGACAGAGGCATTTCCATAGATTCTTAGGAGAGCTTCCGCCACCACGGGGGCCACGCTAATGACCTCCATTTTGCCGCAGGCAACTGCTTCTTCGCTTAAAGGAATGGTGTCTGTCACCAATACTTTTTCCACTCCACTTTCCGTCAATCGGCCAACAGCAGGGCCAGAGAAAAGGGCATGGGTTGCGACGGCGAACACCCTTTTTGCCCCATTTTTCAGTAGACTGTCAACAGCTTGTGTTAAAGTGCCAGCGGTATCGATCATGTCGTCGACAATAATGGCCGTTTTGTCGGTCACATCCCCGATCAGGCGTAAAGCCTTGGCCTCATTGGGGCTGCTTCGTCGTTTATCGATGATCGCCATCGTGCAATTGATCTTTTTCGCAAAAGCTCGGGCTCGCTCCACCCCTCCAGCATCGGGGCTAACCACCACAAAATCGTCACCGGTCCCGTAGGTGCGTCTCCACTCCATTGCCATGGTGGGAATCGCGTAGAGGTGATCCACAGGGCAGTTGAAGAATCCCTGGATCTGGGCGGCGTGCAAATCGACGCAAACCACGCGGGTGGCGCCAGCGGCGGTGACCAAATCAGCGATGCATTTGGCTGAGATTGGGGCACGTGGGGCCACTTTTCGGTCTTGGCGGGCGTATCCGAAGTAGGGTATCACCGCGGTGATGCGTGCGGCTGAGGAACGCTTGAGCGCGTCGCTCATGATCAGCAGTTCCATCAGGTTGTCATTGGCGGGATTAGACGTGCTTTGGATGATGAACATATCCTC
>CBDUOS010000141.1:0-8023 GCA_965368905.1 uncultured Bdellovibrionales bacterium
TGGACTGTCTTGGCGCAGGCTGAGGACATGGGGTTCCAGTCCCATTTGGTGGGCGCTTTCTGCTAGCATTTTTGCAAGCTGACCGCCCCCGAGATAGCCTATTTTAGTTTTGGGCCGAAAATGACTCAATTTTTCCTCTCCAACGAATAGGAAGGATTGACATTATTTTTGCTCTGGGTCAAGCAGGTTAGCATGTATCACCAGGGTCTTCCCTCAGCTGTTAATTTTCCACTGACCATGGCACCCATGGTGGGATTGAGCCACTGCGCTTTTCGCCAATTGATCCGAGAATATCTTCCGATGGGAGCCGTCACGATCTGGCCCAGCGAGATGCTTAATTCTCGACGCATTCCTGATGAAAAGTTGAACAAGATTCCAGAGGCCATGCGTGGGAAAGATGAAAACTATTGGGTTCCTCAGATATTGGCCAATGAAGAAGATAAAATCCGTCGCTCTCTCCCCAAGCTTTTTGATCACGGGGCTCAAGGCATTGACATTAATATGGGATGTCCAGTGCGTAGAGCTCTTAAGCATAACTACGGTGTCGCTTTGATGGGAGATGCCGACTATGCCGCAAGAGTTGTGGAGATGACCGTGCGCTACGCATCGGGTCCCGTCTCTGTGAAGTTGCGGGCGGTGGGGTCGGATCAGAAAGCCAATTGGGTTCAGTTTGTAAAAGGATTGGAAGAGGCCGGAGCGTCTTGGCTTTGTCTGCATCCGCGAACCGTCGAGCAAAAACGACGAGGTCACGCCGACTGGTCGCAAATTAAAGAGTTAAAAAGACACGTGAGAATTCCTGTTATAGGCAATGGCGATATTCAAACCAGCGAAGATGTGCAGAAAATGCTTTCAGAAACCCAGTGTGATTTGGTGATGGCCGGTCGCGTTCTCACTGCGCGTCCTTGGTTGTTTTGGCAATTGGGGGAAGATTTGGGATGGGGGTACCCCCAGTGTCGGGTGGGGCAGCGAGCCCCCCGAACTCCCGAAGAAGAGGGGATTGAGTACGGGCGCAGTTTGTTTCGTTTGTTAGAGCTGATGGAAGAGTCCTTTGCTGAACCTTTGGCGATTCGTAAATTTCGTTTTCATGTGAAGACGGGGTCGGTTTGGATTCCGTTTGGTCATCACCTGTGCAGTGAGTTGACCAAAGCTTACACTTTTACCGATTGTCGAGAAACTCTGGATAAATTCTTCAGATCTCCTCACACCATGTCTGTTAAAACCGAGTTGCGCCAGTAAGTACGGCCCTTATTGAAATAATTAAAGGGGTAGTCCTTCAAGGCCATCAAGGAAATCGTCAAAGAAGGAGCGCCCTTGAGAAAGTGAGTCATCGGCGGCTTTTGCGATTCTTCGGATTGTGGGGTCTTGTGCGGCCTGGGCTACTTGGCGCAAGTCTTTAGAGAGTTGTTTTAAGTCCGTTTGGTTTTTCATCAGCTCGCGTAGCGCAATCACTTTAACAGCTCCGATTTTCATTTGCGTCTGTTCGCTTAAAGTATGAGGCTTTATCACTTTCCTTTGGTAAGGGTCTGGTTGGTTGATGAACTGAATTAACTGAGGTCGACTATTAGGAAGCTGAGCCACCATAGTCTCCAATCGTTGAACCTCTTCTTGTATTGAGAACTGAGGTTCATGGTCATGCTCTGCCGGCCGATGTCTTTGCTGTTTGGCAATGGGGGGCTGAGATGACAGAGGTGTTCTTTGCAATGGTTTTTGGATTGGTCGAGTCCCGTTAATGTCTTCTCTTTGAGGCGAATCAAATTGGACCCCCTCCATGGAGTCCGGTGAATTTGATTTCCATATTAAAAACAACCCCATTAAGGCGATCATTGTGGTGATCAGCCTCAACAGTTTAAAGCGTGTGGGTGACAATTAAAAAACCTCCGGAATGCTAATCGGAGTGGCACTGAGCCAGTTTTGATTGAGCGAAGGAAAACTGAGAAGACTCAATGTTAGAACTTTGTCGCGGAAGTTCACCAGGGCCAACTCGCCGCTATCAAGCAAAGCGTATTGGTCTCCGTTGTAACCAAAGGAATCGACGACCTGCTTGCCAGCAGGGATATTCATGGTTTCTTGAAGCTTTTCAAAACGTACGTTGTCGCTGGAAGAGCTTTGGCATTCAAAGCGATACATATCACCATTAGACGCCAACAGGATTGACTCGCGCTTTTGGTCCAATTCGTCCAAAGACAGGCTAATAATGGTATCGAATTGACCGTGAGAATCCAAATTGGTCGGAGCCAACTTATTGGTGCTGCGATTACACAACGTGAGCAGTGTATTATCTTTCAACAGCCCACCAGTAGCAAAATAAGAAATGGATTTGTAGGCGGCACGCTCTTGTGGGGTTTCGCTATTATAATGTTTCGCATACAAACCAGGGTTTTCTAATGTGGCCAAAAGCTCATTGTCTTGTCGATAAGCCGGAACATCTGTGTCCATGGGGTAGATAGTGAGGTTATTCGCACTGTTGAATACAGATGACGGGTGCGGAAGATTGGCAATTTTATTTAAGTCGCCATCGACTGTCCAAGTGTAAACAGAACTGTCATCAGCACTCAAGATGATTGAGTTGTTCAATTTTACTTCTGGTACCCGGTTGAACTTGTTAAAAGCCATGTAAACGGCTTGGGCCTCTAGGATGGGGCGTTCTGTTTGTTGAGTTTCTGGCGATCGAGCGAGACCGACTAATGTCTGCACACTGATCGCATAAGAGCCGCGGCTAGTGATCTCATTGTCGCAGGCTCCGCCGTTGCCCTTTTCATTCCCTTGGGTGCAAGTGACGTGGCGATGGCCATCGAAGTGTCGCACTTCATGCATCATGGTCGAAGCTTGATCCGAAACGGTTTGATCAAAAAACAATCGACAAAGGTGAATGCGTCCTTGCCCAAAAAATGGCATCACATAGGCCACTACATTGGGTTGGCAGTTGTTTTCGATAGAAAAGGTATTGGCGCGCTGGGTGAAGTAGGCCCACCAGTCTTTTTCGGAAATCGCTTTATAGGTTAGGGCATCGTCTTGGTTAACGGCTGGTTCATCCGGTTGGATGTTTTTTAAAACTTCCAATGAACGAGCGATTCGAAACCAATCCTCACTAAAGTCTCCGGCACAGTACTCGGTTTGGTTGCCGACGAATTGTTTGAGTTGGCTAAAATTTTCTGAGATCTCTTTAAGGTCACTATGGGCGATGCAATCGGCAGTTTGCCCCCATCCTTTGAGTCCGAATAATAGAATGAAACTAAATAGAAAAATACGTCGTTGCATATCGCCCCCCGTGGCTGACTTCGAGCATCCGTTGCTCATTAGTGATTCTTCATAACAATCATTAGCTAGTCAAATGGCTAGTCGATTCCCTTTGTAAGATCTGTCACTTACAAGGCTGTCGAAAAACTATTCGGTCATTTTTAAAAGACTTACAGGGTGGGTGAAAAAAAACAGGTTTGCTTAATGTTTATGGTACTTTATGGAATGTTTCGAATCTGTTTTCTAATTTGTTTTAGCTTGCTTTTAAACGGCTGTGGCATTCTCGACCTTCTGTCATCGAAGAATGACAGCGATGGGTCGTTTCGGCATTACGACAACCCTTCGGATTTGCAAACCAGTTTTGAAACCTCTTACACCACATGCAACCCAGGGGATTGTCCCAGCTTTGCAGCGGGTCTGTTTGCTATTGGCTATGACGAATCGGGGCGGCGAGGAATGCACGCATGCAGTGCCACTTTGGTTTCTGCTAATCGAATTTTAACCAACTCTCATTGTGTACCTGATGATTTGCACCATGCCGGGGCGGATTGTCGTGGTCGAATTCGTTTTAGCTTTCCCAATACATCCCACTACAAAGGGGAAAGTGTTATGTGCGGGCGGGTGGTTGCGATCAGTCTGGATACCCCACGCTCTGATGAACCGGATTGGGCGGTTTTAGAAATGGTACGAACCACCCCTCGTGAACCTGTGATTTGGAGCCCTGGTGAGATACCTGCGGGGCAACCATTGAATGTCTATAAATTTGATTTTGATTTAGACACTCGAGTGACTGGAGAGGGTGTATTAGTGCCAACAAAATGCCAGGCCAACACCAATTACTTCAAGAACAACAAGAACACCGGTCCCATCGGTCCCCTGGTTGATATCAGTGGTTGCACTGAAAAACTGATTCACGGAAATTCTGGCAGTGGACTGCTTAACTCCTCTAACGAATTGGTGGGTATTCTTTCTTCGGCTCTGTTTGTTGAAGAATCAGCGGAAGATTGGGCGATAGTCTTGCGGACCGTGTATCCTGAAATCCGCCAAAACTCTGGTGGAGGATCGAACCTTGCTTGTGTTGAGTACTTCAACTCCTCACCCTTAAGTGATCTGTGTTATTTTTCGTCACCCACAGACTATGTCCCGTTATCGATTGCCTATCAGTCTGATCGCGAGCAGCGGGCAGATCAAGAAAGTTACTTGGCGGGCGTGAATCACATGCGCGAGATCTATGCTTTACCGGTCAATGAGAACATGCAGTGGACTGAAAATGTTGATGCGTTAACTGCAGGTCTCAATATTCCTGTGCACGGGACAGGTGCGGTGCAGGTTCGTGCTCTCTATGCTCAGATTTTTCAAACTCAATACCCGATGTTTCCAGAGTGTGTGCCCGATACACATCCAGAAGTCTTTGCCGGGTCATTGTTGTCATTGGAGCCGACGGATCGAATGATCGATCACGACAGTTTGCTCGCCTCGCGAGGTACGGAGGTTTCAGAAAAACTTTATCAGTTTGAAAGAGTGAATTCTTCCACATTCCGTATAGAAGCTGACAATGGGTACTTGCTTCCTCCCGTTGTGGAAGTGAGTTTAGGAATCACAGAAAGTGTTTCCATTGACTTGCCAGTGTGTCCCTAAAGAATAGGGTCGAGTTCGCCTTTCTCGTCCAAAGCGGCAAGCTCGGTGAATCCGCCGATCAATTGATCATCAATAAAAATTTGTGGGACGGTTAGCATGCCTGATTTTTGTTTGAGGTCTGCAAAAAGCTGGGGGTCGCTATCTACCATGATTTCTTCATATTTTACCCCTTTGCCATCGAGAAGATTTTTTGCACGCACACAAAATGGGCAGTAGGTTTTGCTGTAAATGACAACTTTGGCCATGGTGACCTCCCTTTGTTTCCTTATAGTTAAAGAATCGCCCATGGACAAGTCTCCTTTAATCGGATAAGCCAGAAGCCTAGACCAGAAGATTAGACTGAAAATCGAGTAGCCTTATACAAACGGATTTCTGAGATGACCTGTGGACTTTGTGAGAGCACTGAAACCTCATTGTATTTTAAAGATGAGAAACGCAACTGGGATTATTTTCAGTGCGCCCAATGTGAATTGGTGTTTCGCGACCCGCAAACGTATCTATCTCACGAAGAAGAGAAAGAACGTTACAAAACCCATAACAATTGTATTGAAAATCAAGGCTATGTCGATTTCTTGACTCCAGTTGTGAGGACGCTGTTGCCTTTTTTGAAGCTGGGAAGCCGTGGACTGGATTATGGCAGTGGACCAGGACCAATTCTGGATAAACTGTTTGCTGAAGAAAACATTGAAGTTAAGAACTATGATCCCTACTTTGACTACCATCCCTATTTGTTGGATGAAACTTATGACTTCATTACATGCACCGAAACTTTTGAGCACTTCACAATTCCATTTAAAGAAATGGTGACCATGGATCATTGCTTAAAGCCCCATGGTTATTTGCTGATCATGACCGAAATGTATCGGGAACTGGAGCACTTCAAAGGGTGGGGTTACCGTATGGATCCGACTCATATATGTTTTTTAAACACCAAGAGTTTGCAGTGGATGGCGCAAAAGTGGAACTATGAAGTTCTTAGTGTCAAAGGGCGAATCTTCTTATTGCAAAAGAAGTCTTGAAACTTTTCTTCGACCACTTGATCCGATTTTTCTCGTTTAATGCATTCAAACAACTCTTTAGATTCGGGATACGTGCGTCCCATTAATTTAGTGAGCTGCTTGCAGCGTTGAACAGCGTAAGAGGGATTGCGGTAGTCTCGACTTTTACGTAGAAACTCAAGGAGCAAGTTTTGCCAATCGGCAAATGGCCGCAAGCTTTGCTGAGTTTTGATTTGCAAAGCCAAGTCCGGCGATGCCATCAATCCGCGTCCAAGCATGATGTCTTCACAACCGGAAATTTCGACACAGCGTTTATGATCTTCCGGTGTCCATATATCACCGTTGGCGATCACTGGAATTGAAACGGCTTGTTTCATGTCAGCGATGTGTTCCCAGTGGGCCGGTGGTCGATAGGCTTCTTCTTTGGTGCGAGCATGGACCGTGAGCCAATGGCATCCCCCTCGCTCCGCCGCTTGTGCAATCTCTCTGGTCAAAGATTTGTCTGAAAACCCTAAGCGAACTTTGACCGTGACCCAGGTGTTTTCGGGAACGGCTCTTCTAACCGATTCGACAACTTTGAAGATGCGGTTTGGATCTTTTAAAAGAGCCGCACCCCCGTCATGGCGGTTCACAGTCTTCGCTGGACAGCCAAAGTTTAAATCGATTGCAAAGGCTCCAAGGTCGCAGGCCTTGTGGGCGTTTTCTCCCATAGTGATCAAGTCACTTCCTAAAAGTTGTACGAACACTGGTGTGCCCGAAACGGTCTTTGATTGATTGTGCAGTTCCGGACAATACCGATAGAAAACTTTGTTGGGTAGCAAGGTAGAAGTCACCCGCACAAATTCGGTAACACAGTAGTCAATTCCACCGATACCAGTAAATAGTTCACGAACCACTGGATCAACCACGCCCTCCATAGGGGCGAGGAGAATTCTCACAGCCCACCCATTTTGCAGACGATGTTGAATTCTTTCTTGGTCACAGGCTGAATGGAAAGGCGCTGCCCTTTTCTGGTGACCAGCATGTCCTCTAAACCCTTTTGTGATTTCAGTTCATCAAGGGGCACCAGTTCAGAAAACTTCTTATCAAAGGCAACTTCAACGCAGAACCAACGCGGATTTTCTTTGCTGGCTTTGGGGTCGAAGTATTCACCATTTTTGTTAAACTGAGAGGGGTCGGGTACAGCTTCTTTGGAAATTTTAGCGAGGCCCGCTACACCAGGAGGTTTGGCATTGGAGTGGTAAAATAAAACTTGGTCGCCTACCTTCATGTCATTCATCATAAAGTTACGTGCTTGGTAGTTTCGAACGCCATCCCAAAGACTGCTTTTGTCTTTCTTGAGTTGATCGATTGAAAACACGTCGGGTTCGCTTTTCATAAGCCAGAATTGAGCCACTGAGTCCTCCGTTGGTACCATTGAGAAATAATGCCCTGTGTATAACGCTGCCAGACGGTCATTTCAAGCCCATGATTGACTTGCGAGGGCCTTGAATTGAAAATATCGACGCTTTAGCTAAACCCGTTAGGAAGGAGATCAGCATGAAAAAACTCTTAGTGATTGCTGCTATTTTGGGATTATCCGCCACCGCCTCAGCTAACCTGGTTTTATCACCGGGGCTTGGATATTACTCCAGTGCGGTCGAAGCCACCCAGCCGGCTTCGCTAGACTCTGAAACAACGGAGTTAAGAGCCGATATCAAACTGGGCTATGTCCTTCCCATGGGCCTTTACCTTGGTGGAATGTATGCCCATATCGATCAAGAAGTTTGTGGTGGAGGCTGTGCTGATAGCTCTGGTTTTTTAATTGGTCCTTCTGTGGGTTATCATTCCCTGACTGGTTTCTACCTTCTCGGAACTTATCACATCATGGGAGAGCAAGGGGACACCAGTAAGTTCACTGGCGGTAAAGGCCCACAGGTCGACATTGGTTGGGTTTTTCCAGTGTCAACTTATGTGGCGATCGGCCCTCAGCTCACTTGGAGAAGCATTGAATACGATAAGTTGGAGTCAGCAGGAACCTCGCAAGACACAGATTATAAGCAAACGTCGATTGCTCCTTACTTGTCACTTTGGTTCATGTTCTAAACTCTTGATTTAACAGTAACGAAGATTTAAAAAAAGGTGCCAGGCCCTATTCCTGCACGCGGTGC
>CBDUOS010000142.1:0-7595 GCA_965368905.1 uncultured Bdellovibrionales bacterium
AATCTTTCGTATTGTTATCAAAAATAAACTCAAATGTTCCAGCTCCGACATAACCAATAGACTCAGCAGCTTTTACCGCCACATCACCCATTCGCTGACGAACCTCTTCTGGCACTGACGGACTTGGGGCTTCTTCAATAATCTTTTGGTGCCTACGTTGAATGGAGCATTCACGTTCATACAAATGAACCACATTACCGTGCTTGTCGCCAAAAACCTGAATTTCAATATGTTTAGGGCTGGTGACAAAACGTTCCATATAAACGACATCGTTTTTAAAATAATTGAGTCCCTCTGATCGAGCCGCGCGATAAGAACTTTCCAGCTCTTTCGGGTCGTAAACCACACGCATACCTTTACCACCGCCACCAGCTGTAGCTTTGATCATAACGGGATAACCAATTTTTTCGGCTACTTTTTTAGCGTCCTCAACCGTATCCACAGGGCCATCACTACCAGGAACTGTCGGCACACCTGCTTTTTTCATTAAAGAAATGGCCGAAAGTTTATCCCCCATGTCCACAATATTTTGAGGTGAGGGACCAATAAACTCAATACCTGCCTTTGCCACTTTCCTGGCAAAATCAGCATTTTCACTCATAAACCCGTATCCTGGATGGATGGCATCCACACCGGCATTTTTTGCTACCGTTAAAATCTTTACTTCATCTAAATAACTCTGATTACTCGGAGGTGGTCCGATTTCATAGGCTTCATCAGCAAGTAAGACATGCTGGCTGTAACGATCGGCCTCACTAAAAACGGCCACTGTTGATATTCCCATGTCTCGGCAAGCCCGAATCACTCGAACAGCAATTTCCCCTCGATTTGCAATCAATACTTTTTTAAACATCTACTGACTCCTTAAAGGGGAATGTTGCCGTGTTTTTTATGAGGATTGGAATCTCGCTTATTTTGCAGCATTTCCAACGATTCGCAGATTCTTTTTCTTGTTAACTGTGGCTCAATCACTTCATCAATATAACCCAACTCAGCCGCCACATAAGGATTATTAAATTTGTCTTCGTATTCTTTCGTTAACTTACTGCGCTCTTTATCTGCATCACTGGCATTTTTAATGGCATCACGAAAAATAATATTCACAGCACCTTCAGCACCCATAACCGCAATCTCTGCTGATGGGAAAGCTAGATTCACGTCACCACGTAAATGTTTAGAGGACATCACACAATAAGCGCCACCATAATCTTTACGAGTGATCACTGTGATTTTCGGAACCGTGGCCTCAGCATAAGCATACAAAAGTTTGGCCCCATGAGTGATAATTCCCTGCCACTCCTGATCGGTGCCAGGTAAAAATCCTGGAACATCAACAAAATTTACAAGCGGGATGTTGAAGGCGTCACAAAAGCGAATAAATCGTGCCGCTTTTTTGCTGGCATCAATATTCAAACAACCTGCCAACACTTGAGGTTGGTTTGCAACAATCCCAACACTTCGTCCATTAAAACGAGCAAACCCCACTATTATATTAGGAGCATAACTTTGGTGGACTTCAAGAAAGTAGCTCTCATCCACAACTTTTTTGATTAGCTCTTTCATGTCATAAGGTTTTCGGCTGTTATCTGGAATAAATTCTTTAAGGTCTTCTACTAAACGATTGGAATCGTCGTTCGTTTCCATACGTGGTGGATCGTCCATGTTGTTGCTCGGCAAAAAGTTGAGCATCTCACGAATCATCAATAAACAGTGTTTGTCATCTTCCGCAGCAAAATGAGCCACACCTGATTTCTGTGAGTGAGTTTGAGCGCCACCCAATTCTTCTTTTGTTACTTCTTCGTGGGTCACGGTTTTAATAACGTCCGGACCAGTAACAAACATATAGCTTGTGTCTTTTACCATAAAAATAAAATCTGTGATCGAAGGACTATAAACTGCTCCGCCGGCACTGGGACCCATAATTGCACTAATTTGTGGTACCACTCCCGAGGCCATCACGTTATTCAAAAAGATGTCGGCATAACCGCCAAGAGCCTCGACTCCCTCTTGAATTCGAGCCCCCCCCGAGTCGTTGAGTCCGATGATTGGAGCACCGTTTTTCATGGCCATCTCTTGAACCTTAAGAATCTTATTGGCCTGGGTGCGAGACATACTTCCACCAAAAACAGTGAAGTCCTGGCTGTAAACGTAAACGACCTTGCCATTGACTTTTCCAAAGCCAGTGATCACCCCGTCACCATCAATTTTTTTATCACCCATCTTAAAGTTCTGGCAACGGTGGGTAACAAAACGATCGAATTCAACGAAGCTGCCCGGGTCGAGCAAAGTGTGCAATCTTTCTCTGGCTGTTAAGCGCGTGCCCTGTTTATGCTTCTTTAGTCGGTCAACACCGCCACCCTCAAAAGCTTTTTGGTTGCGCTGCTCTAAAAAACTCATTCTATCTGAATTGGTTTCCATAATTTTGATCCCTTTTAAGGATGGAGCCTTCCATACATTCGCGGGAAGGGAATAGTTTCACGAACATGACTCAACCCACAAATCCAAGCCACAGTTCTTTCGATGCCCAAGCCAAACCCTGCGTGAGGAAAGCTACCGTAGCGTCGAAGGTCTCTGTACCAAGAAAAATCTTCGGGATTGAGATCATGCTCTAATATTTTCTTTTCTAAAATTTCTAGGTTGTCCTCACGTTGTGCACCACCAATGATTTCACCATAACCTTCGGTAGCCAAAAGATCGCAGCTTAGACAATATTTCGAATCCTCTGGCTCCTCTTTCATGTAAAAAGCCTTTATTGCCGTAGGAAAGTGGTGAACAAAAACAGGCTTGTCAAATTGTGAACTGATGATGGTCTCATCTGGTGCTCCAAAGTCATCACCATCGACAAAGTCAGGGTTTTCCTTTTTAATCAGCTCAACAGCCTCTTTGTAATGAAGCCGCGGGAAGGCCCCTTTGATTGGTTCCAATTTTGATAAATCGCGCTCTAAGACCTCGAGTTCCATTTTTCTATTCTTTAAGGTCCGTTGAACAACATATTCCACAAACTGTTCAGCTAACTCCATATTGTCATAAAGATCATTGAAAGCCACCTCTGGTTCGACCATCCAAAACTCAATCAAGTGTCGACGAGTTTTAGACTTCTCTGCGCGAAAGGTGGGCCCAAAACAATAAACCTTTCCGAGAGCCGCGGCTGTCGCTTCAAGGTAAAGTTGTCCACTTTGTGAAAGGTAAGCCTTTTCATCAAAGTAGTTTGTAGAAAAGAGTGTGGATGTTCCCTCACAGGCATTCGGTGTGAAAATAGGAGAGTCGGTACAGGTAAAACCGCGGTCGTCAAAAAATGAGCGAATGGCATTAATAATTTCTGAACGCACTCGCATAACAGCATGCTGTCGCTTTGACCGTAACCAAAGGTGACGGTGATTCATTAAAAAATCCACACCGTGCTCTTTAGGAGTTATTGGGTAATCTTCTGATTTAGAGATAATCTCAAAAGACTTGGCTGAAATTTCGTAGCCACCCACGCTGCGAGGTTCCTCTTTTACGACACCGGTTACTTTGACGGTTGTTTCTTGGGTGAGTTCCGAAAATTTTTCGAAAGCCGCATCGTCGCAATCCCCTTTAAAGTAAACGCACTGGCAAAAGCCAGTTCCGTCTCGCAATATCAGAAACTTAATCTTTTTCGAGCCACGAGTGTTATATACCCACCCTTTTAGCTCAACGGTTTCGCCCACGTATTTATGGAGTTCATCTATATAATAACGCAATTCTGCACTCCCACTTTAAAGGGGGCCACAATAGCTAATTCCATACAGTGAAAGCAAGAAAAGGCGACGCTAAATTAAGCGCCGTATAAAAGTGAATTTCTTTACTCTTCGAGCACCTTTAGGGCGCCTGGCAAATCCAATGATCCACGGGTTTTTACCCGGAACGGACCCGGTTTTACACCCTCTAATAGAGCCTGTTTGATTTCAGCATATGACGCGCCAGGCTTAAGTGACCAAAGCAAGGCTGCTGCCCCAGCCACATGAGGGGTCGCCATACTGGTACCATCGATGGTGGCGACGCCATCCAACGCTCCGTGATTGTCAAATTCTGGAGGATAAGTGCTGGCTATAGCGGCACCAGGAGCCATGACATCCACTCTCTCACCGTAATTTGAGAAGTTTGCAATCACCTGATCCGGAAAGGACTGGGCTGGCGCCGAAGCTCCCACTGCAATTAAGTTGTCGATCTGAAATGCCGCAGGATACTCGGGTAAAATATCTATATTGTTTCCACGGTTCCCCGCTGCCGTTATAAACAAGATATTACTTTCAGCAAGTGCTTCAATTTCATTACGAAGAACGAGCGAACAAGAGTCTCCCCCCCAGCTCGCGTTGATCACACGGGCATTTTGTTGGGCGGCATAACGAATGGAATCAATCGCCTGACTGACGAGACCTCCACCGTTACGGCTAATAAATGCCAACGGAAGAATTTTCACATTCGGAGCGACTCCTAAGATTTGTCCTACGTCGTGTTGAGCTGCAATGGTTCCACTCACGTGAGTTCCGTGACCAGTATAATCTTGAACCACTCCCGACTCCGCTACAAAATCATAACCGTTCACATCATCGATCAAACCATTGCCATCGTCGTCCACACCATTCAATGTTTCATTTGGATTCTTGTAAAGTGCCCCGATCAGCTCAGGATGATTTACATCCATCCCCGAATCGATAACAGCCACTACGATATTGCTGCTTGCAGTAGCGCGATCCCAAACCTGTTGCGCTCGGATGACATCCACTCCCCAGTTGGTATACCCTCCCCAACCACTGGATTGGGTCACAGTTTGATCTTCTACTTGAATCCGGTAGTGAGGTTCTGAAGCGACAATTTCGTCTTTGTGAACTTCAACAAAACTCTCAAGAAAAGCTTCATCATCATCAAAATGCTCTACTGTGATGTCACCATTTTTCCAATGCACAAGGTACTCACCCTTCTTGCTTTGATTTTCACACTCAGCCGACCCAGCTTTGTTGAAATTACTGCTACCACTGGTTGTCGATCCTCGATCACAATTTATTAAAAATAGACTCAGGCAACTTAAGAAAAAAGTTTTTTTAACATCCATGTTGAACCTTTCGAGCGCATCCGTGCGCTGAGTATTTATTGTATTGCGATTTCTAATTGCAAAGGAGTCCAGCTCTTGTAAACGGCTACTAAAGCGGGTTTTACAACTTGATGGGATGCGATTCCGGTTCTAAGTCGTGATTTATTAACCGGCATAGAAAGCGTATAGAAATTTGACAGCTGTCGACGCGCTGATTGGCAACACTTTGATTTTCCACGTTTTTTTCTACCAAAAACCCCTCTTCTCCAGTTCAGGAGTGTTTCATTTTGGTACAGCCTTTGTATTAAAATGAGACGAAGGGAGCAGTTGCTCTTTCAAAGTCCAGGGCAAAGCACAGCCAATTGATTCAAGTTGAGCGGAATGTAAACGGCAAGGAATAAGATGAATAAAACACTTTATTATAGAAATTTGGCGGTTTTCGTAGTGTTCGTTGCAGTTGTATTTGCAACACCCTATATATTTGCCCAATCAGTCACTTCTCCCACGCTCATGCGTGTGAACAACGCAAGTGTTGAGCTTCGCAATCGAGACAATGCCAATCAGGTCAATACAACGTTAGGGCAAGGAACCATTATCCGCCTCCCCAATCCCATTGTAGAAAATATGGTTTACGACAGTAATGGTAACATCGCTATGGCTGAAACTTTGCGAGTTTGGCACAGCCTCGCGGCTGAAGACCAGCGGTTGCTCCCACGCCGAGTCGGCGGCCGCCTTGTTTACCCAGTAAAAATTGTTCAATCTGATGCTAATGGTTTTGCAGCCAACTCCAGAGACTCCGTTGGATATATTGCCATGGCTGATTTTTTACGACCTGGGTCCTTTAATACCGTTCGTGCTGATGAAGATTTATTAATGGCCGAACCGGTCAACCCAGCACCAGAACCTGTCCTTAGCGATGACGATGATAATCTTGTCACGCCGGTTGCTGAGGATCTCCCATTTACCACTGGCGACGTTGCGGGTGGTGCCGGTAGCGAAACAACCTCCCCAGACTCTTCCTCTTTGGCACCAGACAGCTCACTGCGACCACCTGAAGCTTCAAGACCCGAGCCGCCAGCGATTCCGAGCAATATTGCAAATGCACCGTCACTCGATAACGAGTTCACATGTCAAAGCTCTTGGAGCCGCAATTATTCAAGCTCCAATTGTTTTGCTCAAGCGGGCATGACCCTACAAGATAAGGCCGAACATATAATGGGCGACATCCATGCCCTCAATGGAATGCGTGAACTTCCGATCGACCCTCGGTTCAGTGTTTGTGTCGCATACAGAGAATCCCGTTTTGCACCCAACGCCAATAGTGGACGAGGTGACTGGGGACTTTACCAAATTCGAGACAGTACGGGTGAAGAAGCCATTGCCAATCACGGAATGGTGACGCCAGGATTTGAAAGATATGATTCGGAAAGCGAGTACCGTGCTCTCCGTGATCGAATGCCGAGTAATCCTTTAGCCCAAGCGGATGTTCACCATTCAGTCGTAATGTTAAAAGCGAACATTGCAGATTACTTGCGTGGTACAAATATCAGACAAAGACTTGGTAATGGCACTATGCGAGTAGAAGACTATCAAATATTGGCAGACTACTACAATGCCTCAAGCCACCGCAGACAGTACGCTCAGGCCGTAGCCAATTGCTATCGCGCTATGCTGAGTGTCGCAACTGAAGATGGTCAAGTGCGTCCAGGACAATCATCGGCTCTAGCAGGGGCCTTAAACTTGGCGACACAATAGGGAGTAGACGTTGAAGTTTTATCGAAAATTAATTTGGATCTTAAGTGTCGGACTGGTTGGATTCCTTGGTTTGGCTGCGACCAAACCCAGTCAACCGTGGCTTTCATGTTACGAAAAAAAGACCAACACCATGCACTTTCAAGCTCTTGGAAAGAGATTAAAAAATGGCGACACCTGTCTCGGGTCGACAAAATACAAAGCCTCCCTCTTATTTAAGCTGATTCAGAACGTGAGTGTTGACGAAGAGGGTTTTGCAGAAAGTCGTCCCGGAACAAAGAGAACTATGGTGCTCAAAAACGGGCGTCGGTTGCTCGTCTCCCAGTGGTCAGGGTTGGGAAAAAGCAATCGTATTCTCGTTCTCGAACCGAATCTTAAAACCCATTCGGTGGTACGCCACTGTAACATCGAGAACTTCAGTGATGCCTTTTCCGCCCGCTACAGCGAAAAAACGGGAAAAATGATGATTCAAATAACATCGCCCACCAACAAAAAACACACTCGCTTCAGCCGCGTGTGGCGTTCTTGTGAAATTTAGATTTCAGACTTGGTTTGATTTGCCACAGATTTCTTTTGCTCAATAAAATGTTGAATTTTAAGGTTTACCATTTCAGGGAAGTCCAACTGTGTGCAGTGAGAGCCGTAGGGCACCGGGTACAGTTCGCTACTCGCGATCAGTTCGTGCATTTTTTCTTGTTCTTCCATTGGAGTTAGCGCATCTTTCGAACCACAGATAATTAGAGTGGGTACTTTAATTTTACTCAAAGTTTCTTCAGCATCGAAAGCAATC
>CBDUOS010000143.1:0-7568 GCA_965368905.1 uncultured Bdellovibrionales bacterium
CCCGTGGGCGAAGGGTTTGTCATATGATAAGCATCTGAAGAGAAACCATATCCGGCGACCTCTCCATAGATTGTAGCGCCTCGACGAGAGGCGTGTTCGTAATCTTCTAAGATTAGTGTGCCGGCGCCTTCACTTAATACAAAACCATCGCGGTCTTTGTCGAAAGGTCGGCTCGCCAGCTCGGGCTGATCATTGCGGGTCGACAAGGCCTTCATCGAACCAAACCCAGCGATCGCCATCGGCGTAACCGCCGCTTCACAGCCACCTGCCACCATCACATCACAGTGTCCATCACGAATGTACTGAGTCGCTTCTCCGATGGAGTGAGCACCTGAGGCACAGGCCGAAGTCACTGAAAAGTTAGGGCCGCGCAATCCATATTTAATAGTGATATGGCCAGAGGCCATATTAGTGATCACTGCGGGAATGAAAAACGGTGAGATTCGGCTTGGACCTTTGGTCTGCAAAATCTTCGCTTGTTTTTCAATATCGGGTAGTCCACCGATCCCCACGCCAATCAATGCCCCTGTCCGAGCTTGTAAAAGCTCATTGCCATCAAACTCTAGGCCGGAGTCTTCCAAAGCTTGTCGAGTCGATTCGAGGGACAACATGATAAAGCGATCCATTTTTTTTTGTTCTTTTTTCTCGATGATCGAGGACGGGTCAAAGCCTCTCACTTCTCCAGCAATTTTGGACACAAAGTCGGTGGGATCAAAATGACTGATCGATCCAATACCTGATCGACCATTGGTCAGGTTATCCCAATTCTCTACAGTGGTCAGGCCCACTGGGGTGATAACACCCACACCGGTAACGACCACTCGCCTTTGTGTTCTTGGTTCGCGGAGAAAGACGCTTTGACTCATAGACCTAAGCTTTACCTTTTGCGGACAAGTAATCAGCAACGTCTTGCACGGTTTTCAACTTCTCAGCCTCTTCGTCTGGGATGTCGATTTCAAAAGACTCTTCCATAGCCATAACAAGCTCAACGATATCCAGGCTATCAGCACCAAGATCGTCAATAAAAGAAGCCTCTCCCTTTACACGCTCGGGATCAACACCCAACTGTTCTGTAATCACTTCCTTTACTTTAGCAGGAATTTCTGTGGACATTTTTTTACCTCCGTAAAAAGTTTCATTATCTAAATTCGTATCAAACCAACCAGCCCAATGGACCAGAACCCTTACATATACATGCCGCCATTAACACTTATGGTCTGACCCGTAATATATTTTGATTCATCACTCAACAAAAAAGCCACAGAGTGTGCCACGTCAACGGGCTCACCCATGGTTTGCAAAGGAACCATAGAAATGTACTTTTCTTTGGTTTCCTGAGGCAAGTCTTCTGTCATATCAGTCGCAATAAATCCTGGCGCGATGCAATTTAAACGCACGCCACGACTGCCAACTTCTTGGGCTACCGACTTGGAAAAGGCCTCCACACCAGCTTTGCTAGCTGCGTAGTTTGCCTGACCAGGGCCTCCGGTTTGCCCAATGACAGAAGTGATATTCACGATGCTGCCTTTGCGGGCTTTCATCATAATTTTTACAGCCAATTTGGTGCACATAAAAACACCTTTCAAATTGGTCTGAATCACTTGATCAAAATCTTCAGTTTTCATCCGTAAAAGCAGCTGATCACGAGTGATTCCAGCATTGTTCACCAGTCCGTCAAGACCGCCAAACTCTTTGGTTACGGCCCCAAACCCTTCAATGACAGAAGCTTCATCGGCCACGTTAAAGGGTAGCATCATGTGTCCGTCACCACTCAGGTTTTTCATAACCTCTTCGGCTTTGTCTTTCGATCGCCCATAGGTAACGGCCACTCGCATTCCAAGCTCAGATAAGTGTTGAGCGGTGGTGGCACCAATGCCTCGACTGCTTCCGGTTACTAGGACGGTCTTGCCCTTTAAATGACTCATTCGACATCTCCGTAACTGCCTTGTTGCTTCTTCTCTGCGGCTTCATTAAAGCTCACAACGTTTCTATCAAAGCCTTTAAGATCGCTAAGGTTATTGAGGGGAAAGCAGGGGAGGTCTGGATCAATCTTCTTCAAAAGTCCAGTGAGAACTTTACCCGGCCCAAACTCGCCCATCATAGTCATCCCGGCTTCTTTTAAAGCCCCAATGCACTCCACCCAGCGAACTGCGCCAGAAACTTGTGAAATGATATTGGATTTAATAATCGCAGGATCAGTTTCGATTTTTCCCGAAAAGTTTTGTGCAATCCCAAACTGAGGAGGCATGAAATCAATTTTTTCAATAGCTGCGGCCATTCCACGCTCTGCCTTTTTCATCATGGTACAGTGGAAAGGAGCTGAAACCTTTAGAGGAATCAGCCGGACTTTGGTTTTGTTTGAACTGATCTTTGCAGGGGTAAAGTTTTTTACCACAAAGTCGATCAGCTCGGCGCGGCCACTCACGACCGTTTGCGCTGGAGAATTGTAATTTGCGGGCTCAAGGGGTGTATTGCGAGACTCTTTGCAAGCCCAAGTACACATTTCACGAACTTCACCGGCATCGAGGCCCATCACAGCCAACATGCCCCCATCTCCGACCGGAACCGACTCTTGCATCAATCGCCCACGGAGCTGGACCAATTTTATTGCTTCTGAAAATTGAATAACACCGGCAGCGACAAGAGCGGTGTACTCTCCGACAGAGTGGCCGGCGGCAGCTTTTACTGTCATTTCACCCATGTCCTTGACCACACGATAAGTGGCAAATTCCATTGTCAGAAGAGCGGGTTGGGTGAATTCCGTGAGCTGTAATTTTTCAGTTGGACCTTCGAGACATAACTGTTTCATGTCGTAGCCTAAAGTATCGCTGGCCTCTTCAAAAACATGGGCAAAACGGGGGAATTGCTCCAGCAACTCATCGCCCATACCTACATGTTGGCTTCCTTGCCCAGGAAAAAGTGCTGCAATCATTTAAACCCTCACTAAAGCGGAGCCGCTGGTCAGCCCAGCACCAAAAGCCGTCATCAGAACCAGGTCGCCTTTTTTGATTTTTCCCGCATCCAGGGCATGATCAAGGGCCACTGGAATGGTGGCGGCAGAAGTGTTTCCCATGTTGTCGATATCAACAATCACTTTATCCATGGGGATTTCAAAATTTCTCGCTACAGCTTCAATAATTCTCACATTTGCTTGGTGAGGAATCACCCAGTCCACATCGTCTTTTGTCAAATTGTTGGCTTTCAAAGCCTCTTGGCAGGCTTGGGACATAGTACGAACAGCATGTTTGAATATCTCACGCCCTTTCATAGAAACAAAAATCTCTCGGTTGTCTAAAGTTTCTTGAGTGAAAGGCATCACCGACCCACCACTGGGAACATAAAGAAGATCTGCCAAGCTTCCGTCGGCGTGATTGTGGGTCGAGTAGACCACGCTTTCATCACCCTCTTCAGCACGAGTGACGATCGCTGCTCCAGCTCCATCTCCGAACAGAATACAGGTTCCGCGATCTTCGTAATCCACTTTGTGGTGCAAGATTTCGGCTCCAATAATCAAGGCCGTCTTATAATGCCCTGTTTTAATGAAGTTATCGACAATACTTAAAGAGTAAACAAAGCCACTGCAAGCGGCGGCCAAATCAAAAGCCATTATGTTTTTCAAACCTAGTTTTGCTTGCAGATAGCAAGCAGATGAGGGCATCAAGTGATCGGGGGTAACGGTGGCAAAAATGAGCAGTTCGATGTCGTCTTTGGAAATTCCAGCCGCTTTTATGGCTTTTTCAGCGGCCACCAAGGCCAGGTCACTGGTTCCTTGTCCATCTTCAGCGATAGAGCGAGAAAAAATTCCGGTCCTCTCAATGATCCAGTCATTAGAGGTCTCCACCATTTTTTCAAGATCGTGATTTGTTAATTTTTTCGGCGGTAGAAAGGAGCCCATCCCGGCAATCTTACTCTTATACATGCTGACGACCCCCTAAGATGTAATAATTGTGCTTAAAGATCAGGTTCTTGCCCAAAACTATTCAGCGGCAGCCTGAGCCACAACGACTTCTTTTCCTTTGTAATAACCGCAAGATGGACAAACATGATGAGGCTTCACTACAGATGCACAGTTTGAACAGTTGATAACGGTTTTAGGGGTAGCAAAATCATGGGCACGGCGCATGCCTCTTCGCGAACGAGAAATACGACTCTTAGGTCCTGGCATGTGGTCCTCCTCAAGGTTTGTAAAAGTAAGCCCCTATAAATAGTGGATATTAGAAAAAAATCAACGCTTTTTTTGCGAAAAACAGCCTAAAAAACGGTCTTTTTTTAAGGGGTTAGACACCTCTCCTTGAAGACTCTTCAGAATCAAGATTTTTCATCTTAGAATTGGGTCAGTGGAGCTCCAGAACCCAGGCCACATAAATGTCTTTTTCCTGTCCAGAGATTGATCAAACTCAGCGATTTCGACACAGCTGTCTCAAACTGGTTCAGCTATCTCAAACTGAGAGGATTTGAGATCAAATGAGGTGGCAAGTAAATTGCTTTAACTAATGGGAAAGGAATAAAGGATTGGGTATGCAGAGGTTTATAGAGATCTTCAAATTGGGAATGATTCTGTTGTTTATCTTAGGCACAAGTCAAAATGCTTTTGCTAAAAGAAAAGGTGGCCAATTGGTTCAGTCAATCAATGAGGCCGTTGAACGCTCTGATACAGATCAAGAAAGAATAAAAGACCAGATTGATAGAGAAGCCGATCACCGAGTGCAGACTTGGGCCGATCGCGATAGAGAACTTATAGAAATTAAACATACCGGAGTGGCTCCAACCGACACAGCCAACCTAGGAGAAGCTGATTTGACCTACGAAGAAGTGGGGATTGATCAAAGCGGACTCGACAGTTTGCGAACCGATGTCGAAGAAGAGCCGATCCATATAGATTTTGATAAAGAACTTAGAGATGTGAGTTCAGTGAAGGACTGATGTCTCTAGTATTGGTGTTATAGCCAACTAGCCCTCTTCTGAGCCATGGGTGTCGCCAAAAGCCCATGGCTTTTTTTTATCCAATTGGTGCCAGGCCCTATTCCTGCACCCACCGCATCCAAATTCAATAATCGACCAGACACCAGACTCTATTCCTTCAGCCACTGAAGATGAACTCGGGAACTTTATTTGAAATGAAACAGTGTGTGAAGGAATAGGGCCTGGCACCAAATGGCTCAGATTGGGATCGTACAGTTTTACATGGGGGTGTTTAAGAATTGGATGATTTTCTCAAAGTGATACATGTCTTTTTGATTTGGTGAGCATGGGCTTTGCAAAACAATAGAACAGGCGGTCCGAAAATTTGGGGGGATTAATGAATTTACGGCTTTTAGTAGTATTAGGTTTTGCTCTGACGCTAACCACAGGTTGTTCCGAAGTGAGCAATTCTAGTGGAGAAGTGAGTTTTAAAACTTATGACTCTATTTTTGAAGATACGACTGGGCACCCAGACGATCAAGGAGACACAGGATTGATTGGAACCATCAATAATGGTGACAATGGTGCTCTTGGTGGTGATGGTGGTCCTAATTCCGGAGACGGTGGTCTCTCAAATGGTGGCAACACTGGCGATGGCGGCGCAACCGGAGGTAACTCGGGTGGTTCAGCCAATATCAACTTAGGCCTAGGTATCTGGACAAACAATGGCACGGATCAACCCGATGGTGGATTAATGGGTGGCAACACTGGCGACGGCGGCAACACTGGCTCCACTGTTGGTGGCAACGCAGGTCGTCCGGCTGATGACAATGTCTTGGTTGGAATGAACGTGAAGAAAATGTGCCAAGCCGGTGAAATTGATATCCTTCGCGCTGTATTAAGCTGTCAAACCGATCAAAACTTAATTGTGACTATGAAAGACGAACTGGGCGAGCAATTGCTTGAGAACTTCGGTTCTGTCAGTTCCAATGGCGGCGATGTTGAAGCTCTTCTTGATAAATTAAAAGCCATGCAATTGGATGGCGCTATGGCTGGAACAGTTCTTGGGGTTTTCGTTTGTATCGATCACAACGCCAATAACAGCTGTGAAGACGAAGAGGTGACAGACCTTAACGAATTCAACGATATCTTCCTATACTCTGTTAAAGAGATGATTGGAAATGAGAGTCGACGAGAGCGTGCCATCGAAAACATTTGTGCTGAAGACAAACTTGGCGTTCTAGTTAATGGGTTGGTTGTTTACCACCAAGAATTTGTTGATAAAACGGCCGACATTCAGTCAAGTTGCGTTGATGACCGAACGGATGTTGCCAAAGAAATGGCCAAACATATTAAAAACATTACAGAAGAAAATGAAGCTGTGGATTTTGAACAAGGGACTCAGTTCGCTTTAACCCTGGTCGAGTCAGACAAAGTGACTTGTGCAGAGGTCGGAGCTCGACTGCACGGTTGTTTTATCGCCGGAACCGAGATCAATATCGGTCGCGATCTGAAACTACCAATTGAAGAAATCCGTGCTGGAGACAATGTGCTCTTGTCCAGTGGAAAGAAATCACAGGTCGTAAAAGTGATCAGCGGACCAGAATCCAAGCCGGTTGTGAAACTCGAGTTGGTAACAGGTGAAAGTCTGACTGTGACTCAGACGCACCCAATGCTCACAGAACTGGGCGTGATCCAAGCCAAAGACCTTTCCATCGGTAGTCGTTTGCTAACGGCCAAAGGTCAGTGGGCCACATTAGCCTCGATTTCGACTGAGAAGTACGATGGTCATGTGTTCAACATTGAATTGGCTGGAAGTCATGAGAGCGATCACTTGATCTACGGAAACGGAGTGGTGACCGGTGACCTTTACTTGCAACAACGTTTGCAGGATAAACCGACACCAGGAATACACTTCACATTAAATTACTAAGTTATTGAATTGAATCAAATATCAAAGTTTGATTGAAAGGGGCGATCCGGGGGGAACGCTCCTTTTTTTATGCCAACGAAGCAGCCAGTCGGCGGCATAGCCCTGACGGTGTCAACTTTGGTGCTAGCATGTCTCGCTCCGTTGCAAGCCCACTCTATGGTGTCCACACCACGTTGTAACTCACTTTAAAATACTGTTGTAAATTAACAAATTCGGGCTACTTTTCGACTCCGGAGGAGCCCATAGAAGCCCAAGCTCGATCGCGTATGGCACTGATTAATATCTACAGCAACGGTCTTCCATGCTCTAATAACTACTACGCTAAATAAAAACTGAGAGAATTATCCAATGTCACTCGATTGGTTTTATGCGACCGAAGCGTTCTTGACAGGATCTCTCAATAGACGGAACCTAGGGATGTTTTGTCGCCATATTTGTTAAGTCTCTTCATCAGGCATTCATGCGAAGTTGCAAGCTCTCGAACAGTTCAGTCAGTCATTAAGGTTATCTTACCAACCTCCGAAGTTCAGAGACAATGAGACTCAGCCCGGGCGAAAGTCGTTTGAAAAACTAAAAGCTGAGGAGAGCAGTTTAGCCCGATTGGAAAAAGAAACCACTTCGATCAAAGAGATCCTAAGCCTTCCAGCAGATCCTTTTTGGGGCCTAAGGGTTCACCCATGCTTGAATGGCGTTTTGGATATCATTGGCTTCAGCGTTTCCAAAACCTTGGTGG
>CBDUOS010000144.1:0-7545 GCA_965368905.1 uncultured Bdellovibrionales bacterium
GTGTTCTTCAATATCATTGAAGAGGTTGGGTAAATTGTAGGATTCGTTATAACAGGGGATTGCACATAGAGTTGTTGGGTGAGGAGTATGGTCGACTTTCTTAGTCTCAAAAAAATCTATTTGATTTGTCATTTACTTCACCATCTTTGATTTAGTTTTTATATTTCCGAGTAGTTTCTTCTGGGACTTCGTGATTAGGAAGTCAAAAAACTCGACGGGCAACAAACGTGATAGAAAATAGATCAGCTTATCTAATGGTGTAATAATTAAAAATGATTTCGATCCTGTAGAAGCCAATGTCTTTTTAACTACAGTGGATGCAGGCAATGGAGTACTCAACATTTTCTTCGGTAATCCAGCTCGCTTCGAAAACTGGGATTGAGTGGCGCCGGGGCAACTCACCAAAATATCGACGGGTTGATCTCTTAACTCTTGAACAAGTGTCAGGCCAAAGCTGTTTAAAAATGATTTACAGCTGGCATAGACAGAGAAGTTGGGGACACGCATGTAGCCAGCATGACTTGAGACAATTATTAGCTTTGCATTTGTAACTTGATCGCGTCCCATCTCGATAAGATGAGGGATCAGTTTGTTGCAAAGATGCACAGTCGAAGAGATGTTAAGTTCTACGACCCTTTCTTCGCGCGTCCATTCTTGATCTATGAAGGGACCAAAATTACCGTGCCCAGCGTTGAGCACTAGATAATCTATATTCTTTTGTTTAGCAGTCTGAATAAGTCTTTCTCGATCACTTTTGTCGCAAAGGTCGGCTGTTACTGAAAACACATCGACTTGTGGATTCGCTTCTTTAATTTTTTTGACGGTGAGAGAAAGCTCTTCTTGGTTGCGACCAGTGATGATCATGGTTCGAGCCTGTTCGGCAAGTTGGACGCAAAACTCTCGTCCCATACCACTGCTGGCTCCCGTAACTAGAATCGAGTGCTTTGTATAAGATTTATCTTTTCCTTTTTTGGGATTGAAATATTGTAAAGTCTTTTTGGTCCACACGGTTGGCACCACATCTCGAATTTTCGTCCATATGCTTCGTGCAGAATCACCGAAAAGGGTATGAATTGTTGCAACTCTTACTGATCTTCGGTGTGCTTTTTTACATGATTCCTTTGAATCTACAGACGGATCTGGATCTTCAATAAAGTGTTGGTGCTTCAGTTGCCCAGAAACCAAAGTTGCAGAACGCTTAAGGAACTTAAGAGTTTTTGGAAAATTGTCTGCGGGGATATAGCGAAATGCAATGCCCAGGCGTGGTTGATTAGAAAGGTTGGCTTTTGACGAGTGCAAAAGAGACACGTCATGCAAGGATGCTTGACCAGGACCTAAAGTAATATTCTTAGCAGAATCAGTTGAGAAGCCACTGATCTCTTGTCCACGAGCCAGTAGGTTGTCTGAATTGTTATTGATCGAGTGATCCATATCATTCCATTGGTGCGATCCGGGAATGTACTCCACACAACCATTGGTCGGTGTGACGTCACTCAATGCGAGCCATAGAGTTAGACCTTCATTCTTATTGAGGGCCCAGTAGGTGGCATCCTGATGCCATGGCACGTAAGCTGTGGTGTTTGGAGACTTAACAAATAAAACCGAATACCAAAGCAAAATATTCTCGCCCAAGATCGGTTTGATTGTATTAATAATTCTCGGGTCTTTTCCAAGTTGATTGACCCAGTTTAACTGCATATGGGGTTTGTGTCTTGTTATTGCGTTTAACTTCCAGTCATGGTCTTCCATGTAGGAAATAAGTTTGTTTCGGTAGTATTGAACTTCTTTAGGTTCTAAGATGTCGATCGGGAAGACTGCACCTTCAGATTTAAATTGGTCTTTGAGTGTTTCTAGCGTGATCATATTAAAAATTTTATCAGTCCCTTTAGGACTTGAATATCCTTTTAGGTGAGATTTAGTTGTATGACCGGAGGTTCTTAGAAAGATATCGACCGAGGTCCAGTTGAAGAGCATTCACTGCACTTGCTAATCTAGAGGAGAGAAAGAGAGGTAGAGTGTTTCCAGTATTCTTCAAAAAATACTATTGGTTTTTTTTGATTACCTTAGTTGTGGCGCTTAACTTGCCATCACTAAATGGTCCCTTTATCTTGGATGACAATCATACGATTGTTAATAACGCCCATATTAAGAACCCGGCAAATATCGGAAAAATTTGGACTTCGGGACGATTCTATTCCTCACTACCTGCAACTTGGGGTTACCGACCGGTGACCACAACTTCAAATTTGATCCTTTGGCAAGTGGGTGATGGAGCGACATGGCCCTTTCACATGTTTAAGTGGTTTTTACTAATTTTGATTTGTGTATATAGTTTAAAGGTTTGGCGTGAACTATTACCAGAGGTGTCTGAATCTGTTCTGCAATTGGGGATTTTATTGTTCGCTATAAATCCCGTTCATTCACAACTTATGGGTTATATATCCGCTTCGTCCTCGCTGCTAGCAAGTCTTTTTACGATCATGTCGATTTGGTATTATTTGTCATTTAGAAATAACAAGAAACGAATTTCTATGTCTTTGTCATTAATCTGTATTTTTCTAGCTGCTATGTCAAAGGAAGAAGGGGTTGTGGTGATCGGACTTCTGTTTGCCTTAGAGACATTTTTAAGCTGGAGAGAAAATAGCAAAATAAGTTTTTACGATTACAAAAAGTTATTAGCCCCAGCTATTACAAGTCTGGTCGGTGTTCTCTTAATCTTCCTGCACTTTGAATCCACTCAGAACCTAGTACGTACCGGAATTGGTTCTTGGGATTACTTTATGACCCAATGGCGTGCTTATATTCGGTATATTATCATGTTCCTTTGGTCCTTTGATCTCAATGCGGACAATCTGAGTTTTGAATTTTCCCACAGCCTTACCAGCCAAAAGGTCCTTTTGGCACTTTTAGTCAATATTGGGGTTATTGCGGTTGCTTTTTGGAAGGCATCAAAACAACCACTCTTTTTATTAGTGGTCTTTTGGTTTTATGCCTCTGTGTCGCCAAGTTCCAGTTTTATTCCGTTGGGAGAGGCCGTCAATGACCACCGTGCACTGACGGCCTATATTGGTTTAGGGGTCTTGTTGACTCTTCTGCTATTTCATCTTGAAGCCTACAGTCCTCGCTTGTTTTGGGGAACAACACTAGCACTGTTTGTTGCCTACAGTGGATTAACCTTACAGCGATCAAATCAATGGTCTGACAGAGTTCTTCTGTGGCAAGATACAGTTTCTAAAAATCCTAATTCTGGAAGAGCTTATAATAATTTGGCAACAGCATTAATGAGCCAAGGCCAATATCAAGAAGCATTGACTGCAATCGACAAATGCCTGAAGGTAGCGAACTACTATTCATACTGTCACCTCAATCGTGCCGTCATCTTAGTCAACTTGGGTAAAGAGGATGGCGTTAATAAAACGTTTGCAACGGCTGTTGAGCTCGACCTTCATTATGTAACCTCAAGACTTCAGTGGGCTCAGTATTTGGTCAGTAGAGGGGTGTTGCAGAAAGCTAAGACCTTATTGGAGCAGGCGGATCGTTTTACGGCTGGTAACAATCTAAGAGTCAGGTTAGAATTGATCGACACCTTAAATAGAATGGGATTGGCTGATGAGGCCAAACAGTTGAAGCAGGACTCGATGGTTCGCTTCGGTGAAAAAAGTGTTCTCAACCAATTGGGTACTTTTTAAAAATAAAGATGGGGTAATAATGATGAAAAAATTGTTTTTTATATCGGTTGTTTTTTTAAGTTTGGGCTGTGAGCAACACAACCAAAAAACTAAAGTAAATTTGAATTCAGTTGAAGCCCGCAAGAATGCTTTAGAAAAAGCACCGAGTTTCGAAAATTATATTGCCTATGGTTTGGTATTAGCCGAAGCAAAGCGAGGGCCAGAAGCTCTAAAAGCCTATCAAAAAGCGGCTCAAATTAATCCACAGGCTCCGGTTGCGTGGAATAATATTTGTTTCGAGTTAATCAGTCAGGGGAATCCGGTTCAGGCTGTACAAAATTGTGAGAAGGCACTCTCGATTGAACCTAAATTTCAGTTGGCAAAAAATAATTTGGTTCTTGCTAAACAAAAAATAGAAGCTTTAAAAGCTGAAGCTGAGAAGAAAAAAACTAAGCTAAAGAGCGACCCAAGAAGAGCCGCCCAAGAGGTTATTGATACTGGAATGGCCTTTTACTCAATCAGTGAATACGAAAAGGCAATAGAAGTGTGGGATTTGATTAGTCCCAAAGATGAAAAGTTTGCTGTCGCCCAAAACAACATTGCTAGTTCTAATATATTGCTTGGTCGCCTTTGGAAAGCCGAACGAGCATTGAATAAGGCGTTGTATCTGGATAAACAGAATACTCTTTTTCAAAACAATAAAAAGTGGTTAGAAGAAGAAAAGAAAAAGCTTCAAAAATAAATTTTTAGAAACTATAAATCAGTTTTCCTTTGGCATAGTAGTACTTGTTGGACAGATGAACATCTCCACCGGCTTGCTCTTTAGTAGCCTGATTCACTTTGTATCCGATATCAATACCAATCCCGATCGGTGTTCGCAGGCTATAGAGAGTGCCTATCGAAAATTCGTAGCTTGGGTTTGAAAAATAGTCTTTCGAATCGACTGTGTCATCAATGAAAAATGATGCGACAAACGCAGCCCTTTCGCTGACTTGGCTATGCAGGTCAAGTGCGAGGCCTCCATTGATGAATGTGGAATTGTCTCGATCGACTGTCACTCCGTTTGTTGAAGTGATTATTGGGGCGACTAGCCCACGAACTTGGGGGCCGATAAAGAGTTCAAAAGAATAAGGTGTCGTACCTAAAGCGCGAAATCCATATTTGAATTTGAGGTCTTGAAATTTTTCGATATTTCCACGAATTGTAAAATCCGAGTAGCTAAAAGAGACATCATAAATAGCTTTTTCCGTTCCGCCGGCAAACCCTGCTTCATAAATTGTCGGAGTTGTGTCAAAAGATAGTTTGTAAGCAAAATTTTGACCAGTGTACTCGCCACGACCTGTAGAAAATGATCCATAGATGCGATCGGCCTTAAGGTTCAGAGGTTGTGCTGATTCAATATAGAAGGATTTGTAATCTGACGTTAGAGGAGATGGTTTTTTTTCGTCAAAGGTGTGAATCTCCCAAGTGTATTGCCCTTCAGCGAGATCAACTTGCTCTAGATTCATTGATTGAATTCGAGTGCTGAAGTCATATGTTCCCACTGCAACTTTTGATTTAAGGTCAGGACTTGTGCGGTAAATCTTTAGCTTAACTGTTTTTGCACTTTTGTTTGTTACAACCCATTTGAATGATATCGGATTATCTTCTATGAGCTGGCGCCCTGTGGGTGTTTTAAGAATGGCTCCATTAGAATTGTGTTGGACACCTTGCTGTGAGGAATTGTGTTCGCTAGACTCAGCCCAGGCATGAGATCCAGTGACAATGATGAGGATCAAAATCATGAGTTTCATATTATGAGCCTATGGTTTTCAATAAACCATGTCAAAACTAAGGTTCAAACTTGCTAAAGTAGTGTCTAAAAGCTACAGGACAATGGTCAAGGATTCGAGCGAGCCTAGACTTTACCTTTATACAAAAATGGGCCATAAATTGTAAGGCTGCACTCCATAGGTCGATGACTGTTAAAGAATTATTAAAAAAAACTCGATACTATATATGTAATGACCACCTGTTGTATTCTATATTATTCAAAGCGCTTGCTCATGCATGCTTTGGTACTTGCTGTACCATTCTTTTTCAGTCCTATAGCAGGGGCTTGTTCTGTTCTAATACATTCAAACGATGTTTTGGCCAATGTCATGGAAGATGGACAAATTATTGGGGTGGTACCTAAAAGGATCAGTTGCAGCGATAAGTTAAAGACCTTGAAGGTGTTCTCTCGATCAGGACAAGTTTTCTCAAGAGTTTTGCCTGCCAAAAAGGATTTCGACTTAGGTTTGCACGGTCATTGGAATGTCATGTTTGCTGAGCCAAATAGCACGGCCTCGACAACTACAAAAGTTGTCGTTGGAAAAGATGGTGAATCAATTGCTTTTTCAAATCTTAAAGCCACTCAGCAAAGTTTGATTAAAGAGCTGGAAGCAGTGAAGGGCAAGGTCAGCCAATTGAGTAGAAAGCTCAATTCTTCTGAAGCTCCGATTCGCAAATTATCATCGACCTCTGCCAAAGAAAAAGGTCGATTGAAGGGCGTTTATTTACAACTTCATGCCTTCAAAGGTGAGAAATGGGACTTTAATTCAATTACTGATGAAATAAAAAAAGTGAACAGTGATCCGGGGCAATATCGAGTTCAGTTCTGTTTGCGAAACGAAAGTTTAGGTGAGAAGTGGACGAGGGTTTTCTGGGGACCTTTTGCCAGCAAGGATAAAGCAAGGGTGACTGCCAGAGATCTAACGGGAAATGCATTTGTAGTTTCAGATCCGAATTGTCAACTTGAGTGAAGGTGAACGAAAGAATGGCTCGCAACAGGTTTTACATTTTAATAGTCGCCGCTTTTCTCGTTTTGAGTTCAGGTTGTGGTCAATCTGTCACCGAAGTCAGTTTCGAGCCAATCAGCCCCGATGATGATGACACAAACCCACCCGATCCGTTTGTTCCTGATGCCTTCATTACAACAATGGATTTACAGGGAGGATCAGTAACAATTCCTTATTCAGCCAACCGATCTATGAGTGTTCATAGCTTTGGCGGAACCAGTTTGCGCACTTATAGCTCAAGTCCAAGTTTTCAAATGTCTAGTGGGATCGGTATTGATTGATAATTAGATCTTCACTTCTTATTTTATTTTTACTTCTCAGTAACTCGGCATTTAGCCAATACGTTCCTGAGCAGGTGGCTTTCCAAGGATATTTAACGGATAGCGTAGGTAACCCTATTAGCACTCCAACTGCAATGCGGTTTGGGATTTACATTGACGGAACCAGATATTGGTATGCCGAATATTCTACAGTAAATTTTGATGTGGGGCGTTTCTCTGTTTTCTTGGGAGATACTTCCCAGGGAGCACAGGCACTACACGCCATAAGTGAGACACCAATTGCCAATGGCCCTAATCTTCCAATATCAAGTACACTGTTTAGTTTGGTTACATCGACTTCAGTGGTGGAAGTGGAAGTAGAAGTGGACACCGGAGGAAGTTTTTTTGAAACGTTGAGTCCTAGAACCCAAGTTGCCACATCTATTTTTGCTCTAAGAGCCAATGACTCCAAGTTATTCAATGGTCTACCTTCCTCAAGTTTTCCTAAGTTTAACAGTTCCGACGAAATAGAATCTTACGATGGCACCCCAGTCATCGACTCTAGTGGAAACTGGATAGGTTCACCAACTGGACTAGTCGGCCCAACCGGTGCAACGGGCGCAACAGGAAGTACAGGTGCAACGGGTGCAACAGGGTCTACTGGTGCAACCGGTCCGACAGGAAACACAGGTCCAACTGGAGCAACGGGTGCAACGGGTGCAACCGGAGCAACGGGTGCAACAGGTGCAACAGGAAGTACAGGTCCAACCGGAGCTACTGGAGCAACGGGTGCAACGG
>CBDUOS010000145.1:0-7515 GCA_965368905.1 uncultured Bdellovibrionales bacterium
ATTGTGAGGTGCGGTCAAGAGCCCACTGATCCAGCGGTGGCATTTTGTCATACTCCACTTTATCTTTTGTGATATCAAAATCGCCTAAGTTTCCTAAAAGAAAGCGCATGGTGTTGCGCAAGCGACGATAGGTCTCGGTGACACGCTGAAAACCCTCTTGGCTGTAATTCATATCTTGACCATAATCTTGTGAGGCCGCCCACAGGCGCAACAGCTCGGCTCCCGATTTTTTAATTAAGTCCAAAGGGTCGACGACATTGCCCAAGCTTTTCGACATTTTTCGACCTTTGCTGTCGTTAACAAAATTGTGGGTCAACAGGGCTTTAAATGGGGCCTGCCCATTGGAAGCGACAGAGGTCAGTAAGCTGGTTTGAAACCAACCGCGATGTTGATCACTCCCTTCAAGATACAAATCGGCAGGGAACTTCAACCCTTTTCGCTTCTTCTGAACAGCGGCATGACAGATTCCAGAATCAAACCATACATCCAAAATGTCTCGACCTTTTTTAAAGTCACCGCTGCCACACTCCTCGCACTTTAAATCAGAAATCAGTTCACCGACAGGCATGTCGTGATAGGCTTCGATTCCATCACCTTGCTCCATAGCGTTGGCTATTTTTTCCATGATGTTTTCATCGATCAACGGATGGTCGCATTTTTCACAGTAAAGGACTGGAAGAGGAACACCCCAGTTTCTTTGTCGGCTGATACACCAGTCCGGACGATTCTCAATCATCGCGGTCAGACGCTTTACACCCCATTCAGGAACAAACTGGATTTTATCCAATTCGCTTAATGCCTTTTTGCGAATGTTGTAGTTTTCATCATCCATCGAGATAAACCACTGCGAGGTGTTTCTGAAAATAACTGGTGTTTTTGTGCGCCAGCAATGAGGGTAGGAGTGAGTAATGTCTTTGCGGGCGATCAAATGACCAGAAGCTTTTAAGTCTTCAATGATTGGCTCATTGGCAGCAAAGACTTTGGTTCCCTCGTACTTTGGGAACTCATCGGTGAATGCTCCATTGGGACCAACCGGACTAAGTATTGGCAGGTCATATTTCAATCCAACGATATAATCGTCATGCCCGTGGCCCGGAGCTGTGTGAACCACTCCACTTCCTGCTTCAAGAGTGACATGATCACCTAAAATAAAGAGAGAGTCGCGATCAATAAATGGATGTTTGGCTTTCTCATATTCAAAATCGCGACCTTTAAAATACTGTTCCGGTTCTTTCAAACTTAAACCAGTCGCCTCTTCAAAAGTTTCTTTGATCTCTTTTGCGATCAATAAGTACTCATTGCCAGAATCGAAGAAACCATATTCAAAATCAGGGTGAAGGCAAACCGCCAAATTGGCAGGAAGAGTCCAAGGAGTTGTGGTCCAAATCACGCAAGAGACCGGTTTGTCAAAACTGCCAAACTTTTCGTTCGGGGTGTAATCAAATTTGACATAAACCGAAGGCGAAGTGTGGTCTTGGTATTCAATTTCGGCCTCGGCTAAAGCCGTTTGTAAAGGAATGCACCAGTAAACCGGTTTCTGTCCGCGAACGACGACACCGTTTTTAAAATTGCGCGCAAACTCACGCACTTCTTCGGCCTCATAGTCGGGTGACAAAGTTAAATAAGGATTGTCCCACTCACCGAGTATGCCGAGGCGAATGAATTCTTTTTTCTGTGTTTCCACCCACTTGTTCGCTTCTTCGCGACAGAGAAGACGTATCTCTTTGTCGGTTTTGTCTCGAACCTTGGGACCCAACTTTTTTGTGATATTGTGTTCAATGGGGAGTCCATGACAATCCCAACCAGGAATGTAAGGGGCGTGGTAACCAGCCATATTTTTATATTTGATAATAAAATCTTTTAAACACTTGTTAAGAGTATGCCCCATATGAATGTGCCCATTGGCATAAGGGGGACCGTCCGGCATGGTGAAGCTGTCCTTGTCAGAGTTGTTCTCCACCATTTTTGTGTAAACAGAGTTTTGGGTCCAGCCATCAATAATTTCAGGCTCTCTCTGATTGAGGTTGGCTTTCATAGGAAAGCTGGTTTTTGGTAAGTTGATAGAGTTCTTGATGGCTTCTTTAAAGTCCGACACGGTAAAACACTCCTGATAATAATGATATAGGCTTTATCACGGAGACCGTCAGGGTCAATGGATTCTATGGAATTTCAGTGAATTTTTCATAGCCAAGAGACACCAGTAAACGCAGGGCCTCCTCGCGTGAGCTTAGATTGAACCTTTGCTGCACTTGAGAGATGCGGTTCTCTGTCTCCCCATCCAATGGCGCCGGCCCCCGTTTGGTGGTTTGACGAGTGTTTGTGGTCACTTCAAAAGAGGCCTTTTTCACAGTTTCAGTGGTCGTCTCGTGCGCAGTCGGTGGTTCAGGATTAGCCTGAGTTTGGGCGGGTGGCACTTCTGGAATCGGGGGAGGTAGTGGTATCGACACAGGTTCCTTTGGCTCAGGAGGGGGTTGCAGGTCATTAGGGGTTTGCGGAGTGCCAGAAAACTGATCCAGGCTTCCAGAGAGTCTTTTGAGGTCGGTGATGAATTTTTTCGAACTCACGGGATGATCGCCATCATTCAGGCGTTGAGCACGGCGATAAAGGGCCACCAAACGTTCTTTGGTGTGAATATTATTTTGCACCAAATCCGGTTGGGTTTGTAACCATTCAAAGGCTTCTTGCAATGTTTCCCTGGTAAAGGCTTCAGGTGGTAGGTCCGCGCTCATAAGGGAAAAAATACTAGCCAGAGCTTGGTTCAGGAATCAACGAGATTTTAACAATCCTTTCGATTTGCCCAAAAAAGAAGCAGAGATGACTCAGTTCCTTTCTCTTGACAGTCATTCGAGAGAAAAAAGGCTGAAAACATTCAGCCCTTTCTTCTTAACAGTTGGGTTGTTGTTTCGTGATTATTAGTTCATTGAATGAAAGCCGATGCGATTGCCTTCGGTATCAGTGAAGGTCGCGCAAAAGCCATGCTCGCCGATGGCCGTTTTAGGCATCATCACTTTGCCGCCAGAAGTTTCAACTCGCTCCAGGAAGGGGGTTAAATCTTCGCCTGCATTCAAATAAATCAAAGTCCCTTGTGTGCTTGGCTGATAGTCCTTGTGTTGCATGACTCCGCCATGCACTGTCATCATCTGATCGTTGGGAGTTGAAGGAAAAATAGACATCTTCATATCTTCCATCTCCATCTTTTCCATAGTGATTCTCATCACCGTTTCATAAAATTTTGTGGCTCTTGCAAGATCGGTGGCAGGAATTTCAAACCAGTTGATTGTGTGTGGATTCTTCATTGTTCTCCCTAGGGTTGAGTTAGAGTGTGAAGAGTAGTGAAAAAAGGTAAATTTAGGCAAATCTTATTGTTCTGTGACATAGCGCTAGGTACTGGTAACACATGAATATTCTGACCTTACTTATGACATTATCTTTCATTTTCGCACAAACGGTTGAAATTAAACTTCCAGAGTTCTCTCGCGAAGTGCAAGAGCAGGGAAGTAAAAAAGACAACCAACCCAGTGACCTATGCACCGTGGCTCAAGAGGGTGGCGCCAATTCTGGATTGTCTTGTGGAACTGATAAAAAAGTTCCAGGGAAAAAAGCACCTCTAGGAAAGTTGGGAAATGAAAACTCCCAGTACGCGCAAGACAAACTTCGCGAAGACAACAGCAAGCGCCGCTAATCAAGACTGTTTTTAAAAATCAGTTCAGTGTCTTTTGCTTTTTCTTCGGGAACACCGAGTTCAATCAGATCATTCGCACTGTAAATTTCTTTGCGAACCGTTTTGGGGAAATCGAACTCTCTATTGGCATAGTTTTTTGAAATCTCGCGCATGTAATTTGTCCAGATAGGCAAAGCTCCAGAAGCTCCAGTGAGTTTGTGGGGAGTGCCGTCATCATAACCCACCCACACCACAGCTGAGTGAAACGGAGTGAAGCCGGCGAACCAGGCATCGCGGGTGTCAGAGGTGGTACCCGTTTTGCCAGCGGCTATATGACGAAACCCCATTTTGCGGCTGTAGGCACCGGTCCCAGAAATCAAAGTTTCTTTCATCATTCCAATCAGAACTGCAAAGTCGGCCGGGTCACCCACCTGCTCACTAAAGGGTTCATGCACGTATAGGACATCGCCACGTCGGTTGCTGACCAACTTTACGATTTGTAGGTTTTGTTTCAGGCCCAGTTGCGAAAGAGTATTGTACATCGTTAAAACTTCAAGAGGTTGCAATTCAAAAGCACCAAGAGCTAGGGAGGGATATTCTTTCAATGGAGAAGTGACCCCCAACTTGCGGGCGTTCTCAATAATATTTTCTAGCCCCGAATCCATTGCGATGCGAGCGGTGGGAACATTTTTGGACTCTTTTAAAGCAAAAAATAAGGGGAGGGGAGCCGAAAATTTTCCATCATAGTTTCTTGGTTCCCAAACCTGTCGGTCGTACTCCAGTTTGTAGGGGCTGTTGTTCACTCGTGTCACCGGAGTGTGTGGGGTGCCTGCTGAATCGTTTTCTTGCAGAGCCGTAAGGTAAACCAAAGGCTTAAAAACTGAACCCACTTGTCTTTTACTTTCGATGGCGCGGTTGAAGGGTGAGGTTTTGAAGCTGCGTCCGCCAACGATGGCGACCACCTCACCGGTAATCGGGTTGCTGGCCAGCAAAGAGGCTTGCAGATTTTTACCCTCCTCGTCTTTCAGTTTTTTGATAAAGGGCAATCCCTTTTCATAATAAGCCAAGCTATTGGTGACAGCTTTCTCGGCCAAGCGTTGGGCGACGGGTTCCAGTGATGTGTAAACTTTCAACCCAGAACGATCTTTGATTCCGAGCTCTTTTAGTTTCTTATTCACAGCGTCCACGTAATAAGGGGCGGAGGCTGCCAAACTGGCCTTCAACTTTGTTGGCAGCGGAGCTTCATTGGCCAAATCGAACTCCTCTTGCGTGATACGGGCATCTTCTAACATTTTTGTGAGCACGCGGGTTCGGCGCGTCTTCGCGTTTTCGGGTTTGCGAACCGGGTTGAATTTTCCAGGGTTGTTCACGATCGCAGCTAAGAGTGCGCACTGGGGCAAATCCAAACGGCTGATCTTCTCTTGAAAATAATATTCCGAAGCCGCACCATAGCCACGCACTTCGAAGACACCACTTTGTCCCAGATAAATGATGTTCAAATAAGTTTGTAAAATATCGTCTTTCGAAACCCGAAACTCAAAAATCAATGAGATGATGATCTCTTTCAATTTTCGTTTGATCGTTTTCTCAGGAGTCAGAAAGTAGTTCTTCACCAACTGCTGGGTGATGGTACTCCCTCCTTGGGCGTAGCGAACATTACGGAGGTTGGCGATGAGGGCACGAGCCAGGCCTCGAAAACTAATCCCTTGGTGCTCTAAAAACTGGGGATCTTCGATGGCCAAAACGGCATCCAAGCAATAACGGGGAATGTCGCCGAGGGTCACGTAACTCTGTTGGGTGGCCTTGCTCCCAAGGTACTGAGCGAAAATCTCAGCTTCTGCTTGTGCGTAAAGTGAGGGCAACAGATCATCACCCACAAAGATGCTGACGATTTGGTCGAGTTCGTTAATGTTGACCAAATTGAGCTTTTCCGAATAGCGAGGCCGGAACAAAATACAAGAAAAAACATCTTGGTTGCCCTTCACAATTTGCCCACATTGCGTGCGATCTCCAACGCTAAAGTCGCCTATTTGCACTGGAGAGCCAAAAGGACGAGACCGGTAATCTTTGGACTCAAAATACTGGGTCATTGCTTTAAGGTTTCGAACCTGACCCACGTAAAATTTTTCCGGACTGGAATAGTACTGGGTGGGAGCTAAAAATCGTTTCTCTTCGATCAACTTTTGGATTTGATAATCAGTGTAGGAGACAACCAATAGCACAATGATGAAAAGCGTCAAAGTGGCGAGGGTGAAGAGCTTTAAGCGTGTCAGTTTCATCTTACTTGACATTAGGGGCAGTCCCACGTTTAGTCAAAGCCTATGAAAATGACCCAAAACCACATTGAGAGCCTGGTTCGCCGAGTGCTTCTTGAATTGGAAAAAAACAAGACAATTAGCTTTAATAAATCCAAAGAAGCGATTCTTTCGCGTGGCAAAGAAATCATCATCAACGATTTTAATCGTGAGGCCGAACTTGAAAAAGAAGTGATGCGCATGCTTGACGACATTGAAAGAGAGCAAGGTGAAAACTTTGAGCGCCATCGCATGTTCAAGATGCTGAAAAAGAAAGTCGCTGAAGAGCGCGGGATTATTCTATGATTATCAGTGAAGAGCGCCAGACCCATTTTGCCCATGTATTGATCGATAGTTTGTGGGGGGATGAGTTCATCGAATTCGATGAAGACGCCGAGGACCAAGTGATTCGTCAAACCAAACGACTGATCAACTTATGGGTGCAAGAACAAGGTAACATCGACGAAAGCGTTCGACATAAAATTAGCAGTCTAAAGCGCGATCTTCCAGAAGGCAGTGCCGAGTGGAAGGTCATGTATCAAAAATATTATAAAGAAGAAATGTCCCGCCGCGGGCACAAATAGGACCTAGAAGATTTGAAGGAGGTTCCTGTGAAAGCTTTACTCACGTTCATATTCTTATTACTCCAAGCCAACACGATTTTTGCCGGAGATATTCGGTGGGAAGGAACTTACCGTTTCGAGGGGTTGAAAGTTTTTAATCCCTCCTTGTCGGACTCAGGTAATAATAAAGCCTACATGTTGCACCATCTCACTCTGCGCCCGCAGTTTCAGGCTTATGACGGGCTCACCATTCACTCGCGTTTTGATATTTTCAACGGTGCAGCCCCCAACGATCAATTGGGATCGACTTTTGGGCAAGGCCTAAACAATCCGCCCCCTGCCGGAAACGGTGTCGGTGATTCCAATACGATCGGGGACCAGCAATCCTCGGGGATGCTGAATGTTAACGAACTCTACGCCAACTGGGTCCATGAGTTTGGAGTTTTGACAGTTGGGCGTGCCCCAATGCACTTCGGGTTAGGAATGCAGTTTAATGCAGGGTACGGAGTTTTTGATCACTGGTTGGAAAACCGTGATTTGGTTGCCTATAAAATTGTAATGGGGAACTTCAGCATTATGCCAGTTTTGGCGAAGTCCTATGAAGGTGATTTGGATCAAGAAGATGATGTGAATGATTACATTCTACAGATTAACTACGAAAACCCCGAAACCGAACTTGAAGTGGGCTTTATTTATCAAGCCCGCCGATCCACCTCCGGCTCCAACTCCAATGATGCTCCAACCACAATTCTCGGTAATGGCTCGACCTTGGTCGATAATTACGAGGTCAATTCTTACAATGTCTTTGTTTCTCAGTGGGTTGAGAAAGTTAAGGTGGCCTTTGAGTTAGGCTTTATGGATGGCAACACCGGGTTGAGTAAAAATGGGTCTGAAGTTTCTCACGACGCCTTTGGTGGCGCTGTTGAGGTCTCTTACCATCCGGATGCCTCGCACTGGGGATTCAATTTGGACTTGGGTTACGCCAGTGGCGATGATC
>CBDUOS010000146.1:0-7459 GCA_965368905.1 uncultured Bdellovibrionales bacterium
GATAAAGCCTTTCTCCCTTTTGTACGTCCCGAGCATAACTGAGAAACTGGTCATGGTGTGGGCGCAAGCGACTACAATCAGCCGGCTCCCCACAGAGACGTTCAAACTCTTCTTCCCACATGTCTACCAGTTGATCCTTATCAATGTTCATGGTGGCATGAATGATGCCCACTTTATGCTGATTCGACTGAATGATGGCCTCTCCGTGCTGAGACGTTTGTTCAAGGTAAAGAGCCGCAAAGAAGACGTTAAAAAATAAAACTCTTTTTTTTCCGACTCCATTCAAATCCAAATCAATGGACTGTCCATCGTCATCAATAATTGAAACTGAATCGGCAAATTCGACCCCACTTCCACAACTGACTTTGGCAAAACTTTGTACGGAAAATACCAGCGAAAATACAAGCAAAATTTTAGACACATCCCCTCCTTGGTACAGTGATTCTTTTAGTAAAATTCGACCACGTTTTTTAAATGAAAACAACTCCTTATCAAATAAGAGATTTTAAGATCTCTTCGCCAATATGTACCACATTGATGCGTCGATAATTTAGGGCCCTGTCAATGGACTTTACGCATTCAAACTATTTAAACAAAACAAACTCGCAGAGAGAAGGCACCGATTTCGCATTATCTATTTATGGGTCGCTGAGTGGTGGGGTTTAAACTACTCAGGTACAATTTGTAGAAATGCTACTAAAAGGGGTTCGAATGAACTGGGAATCATTAACTTTTCCTAAATATATGGGTCATATTTATAAGATCCTTACAACCTTCTCTTTATGTTTGATTGGAGCAACAGCCTACGGGCAGTTCACAATTGATGACACCAATACGTCACAAACAACAACAATGAATCTCCCTGGCGACACAATCCTGTATTTGCGAATCACCGTGAATGATCCCGACTATGACGATGAAGGTGAGCTTTACGTCAATGGCTCCGGTCCAATCACATTGTGGCCGGGCGGGAACAGTGCCAATGATGGCGCGACAATGACAATCAATATTGATTTGAGCAATAATGAGAAAGGATTCTTTATTAACGGAACCAATAGTCTGGAGTTTCGCTTTGCCGGAGACCCAGCGGTGGTTGATGGATACACGATTGAAAATGTCGAGCCGGTAACCAGTTTGCCGACAAAAAATTATGCGTCCTTTGATATTGCTGTCGATGCGCCAATCTCTGCATCACGCACACTCGCTCTTGAAATATACAAGCGACTGGTTGGGGTCTCAACTCCGATTGACAATCCGGTATTGGTAGACATGGAACAACAAATTGATGCTGGTAATTTAAGGGCTGCAGCGGCTATTGCCACCCAAGAGCCTGGCTTTTACAATTTGGTGGTTCGCGACTTTGCCGCTCAGATGTCCACTCGGGATGAAACCATCAATGAACCATTGAATGACTTTATTGCCACCTTTATTGGAGTGGCAAAAGATGATCTGGATGCTCGTCTTTTATTGACTGGAAATTTTTTCTACAAAGGTTCTATTGAAGCGCCAGTTCGGAATGATATTTACGATGATATTCTCGGTTCCAATCGTCACTACGATGATTTAAGAAGCGACAACTATGATCTAACTGAAGTTCTGACACGAGAAAACACCCAATACATGAGAAGTGGTAATGATGCCTATGTCAACCACCCCGATGCTGCTGGAGTGATCACTTCTCGCGCATTTATGGGAGCCCATGCACTTGATGGAACCAATCGACGCTTGGTTGAGTTCACGATGATGCAGTTCACATGTAACTCTATGGAAGAGTGGGCCGATGCCACCGCGACCGATATTCGTGTGGGACGAGATGTGGATCGCTCACCCGGTGGAGAAACTTCTAAATTCTTGACCACTTGTAAAGCTTGTCACTCTGTAATGGATGGCTTCCGCGGAGCTTTTGCAAAATATGATTTTGATAATAACTTTGTTCGCTATGATTTTGACGCCGGTCCAGGAACCAATAGCGTTAATGGAAAAATGAATCAAAACGTCGTCTTTCCGAATGGCTATGTCACTGTGAACAATTCTTGGATAAACAATGCACGAAATCCAGCCAACGCCCAGCGCTTTGGATGGCGAGGTGTTGTCGACTCGGGCGTTGGAGTGAAGCAGTTCGCGACGGCCGTGGCCAATTCACGAGCCTTTTCTAAATGTATGGTCGAGCGAGTGTACCGAGAAGTTTGTCGACGTCCTGTCGCCACTTTTGAACTAGGAATGGTCGATGCCATGGCCAACTCTTTTGAAGCCAGTGGTTACAGCCTGCGTGGATTATTTGAGGAAATGGCCGTAAGACCCGAATGTATAGGAGCGAGGTAAACAATGAACGGATCAAAAGTGATTAAAAAATTGGTTGTTTTTTCCTTCAGTTTTGTTGCCATCGCATTGGCTTATCAAAACTGTGGATCTCCCAGTGGAACAGGAGAAGGTAGCACTGCCGTCGCCTCGAACACCACCAACGGAGATATCGTGCCGATTCCTAACACCAAAACGGCTTCGATACAACGAGCCTCTAGAGTGTTGGATCAGTTGGTTTCTTGCTTAGGCACAGGAACCCCCAGCAACAACGCCCAAAGTGTATGGGAAGATAGCCGAGGGACTATTTCAGATGAAGGACTAGCGAACACGATGACACAACCTATGGCCAAAACCTTGGTCTCGGTTTCCTCTGAAGTTTGTGAGGACTTGATGGATCAAGAACGGGCCTTAGCCGCCGGCGAAAGAGCCATTTTTATCGAAGCAGACCTAGACAGCGGTGGCTTAGCCAACGGAGACTTGGTGTTGGCTTCAAAGCGAATTGCACGATCTTGTTGGGGGCGAAACGCCACCGAAGATGAATTGGATATAATTGTCGATAGCGTTGATGACGCATTTGCCGGTGAAGAAGACGGGCAAAACTTAACGCGAAATAAATTAATTTTTATGTGTACCGCTATGGCGGCATCTTTTGATGCCTTTAATATGTAAGGTGGGGTCAGAAATATGAGCGATCGTAAAATAGAATTAGAAAAACAAGCCGAGTTGCAAGAAGCCAAACGCAAAGAGCTTGAGAAAAACTATAAAGATTATTGTGTTTCGCACAATGCAAAACCAATGAATCGTCGCGACTTCATGGGTGCAGGGCTGATTTCTTTTTCTGCCAGCATGACTTTACCAACCTTGGCCGGGATGATGATGCCTAAAGTGGCCCATGCTCAATCCAACTGCCCAGACTCATCGGGTGGTTCACAAATGGCTTCATTTGTGACATTGAACCTTGCTGGTGGAGCAGGCTTAGCCATGAACTACGTTCCTATGGATGCTGGTCGACAGCCTTTACCTAGTTACAACAAAATGGGATTGGGAGATGGCCAACTTCCTTTAGATTTTGAATTTGGAAACGTTCCCTTTGCCGGTGATGGAATCAGCAAGCTGCTCACAGAGCTGCGACTTGCCGTTAGCGCATCCACATTAACCAACACGGCCTTTGTCGCCATCCCAGTTCGATCACGTGATGATTTCGCAATGAACGAGTTGGATGCTTCAGGAATGGTCGCAAAAGCGGGACTGGTCGGCACCGACCTCCCTAATCTTGGCGTTCGTTCCTCTGATACTGGAATTCGGCAGATGTACGCAAAGGTCAAGCCACCGACGCCATTGGTAGTCGGAAACTTTAACGATCTTGCCAGTGCCTTAGAGCTCGGTGTGGAAGGACCTCTCGCTAACTTGACTGACGAACAGAAAGTTTCAGTGGTGAGCCTCGTACAAAAACTCAGTGAGTCCCAAGTCAACAAGATCAACTCTCAGGCGGGTGGAAGAATGTTGGCGAACCTGGTTCAATGTGCCTTAGGCAAAAATGTAACCTTGGCTTCGCAAGAGCCACCATCGGTCGATGTGCGCCAGAATGATACGCTTGCCGCTGCTTGGGGCGTCAATGCTGGAACCAACAACAATAATCAAGATGTTGTGTTTGGTTCGATGGTGAATGCTGGACTTCTTGGCAACGCCGGAACCGTCAATCTTGAGATAGGTGGTTATGACTACCACAATGGAACGCGAACTACTGGTGACCAAAGAGATGGAAACGCTGGTCGCGTGATTGGACGAATTTTAGAAAGTGCGGCTTTGTTGAATAAGAAAGTATTTATCTATGTCTGTTCTGATGGATCGGTTCAATCTCCAGAAAGTGCGGATCGTGCAGCCGTTTGGCGATCGGACAGAGGAAGTGCCGGAATCGCTTATATGTTGGCTTATGATCCAGCGGGGCGGCCAGCCACCAGTGACTTCCAAGTGGGACAATTCACCAATGGACAGGCTGCCGATGATACATTTATTACTGGAGACAATAGAGTTCTAGCCGCTAGTGCAGTGTTTGCTAACTATTTGAAATTTAATGATAGAATGGATTTATTAAACCCAGTGATCGGAAGTACGTTTTCTACCGACGATCTCAATAAGGTTGTGAAATTTTAATTTTCACAACTTGAATGATATAATTGGGTAAGGGGCTTATCAAAATGAGAACGTGGTCATCCATTGGTTACATTATTACCAGTGTGGTTTTGGTTGTCGGATTCCAAAACTGCTCCGGCGTGCATGAAGAAAACTCATCGTTATCTTCGTTTGATGCGTGCAATCTAGTCTTGAAAGACGAATTTTCAAATGGATATCATAGTTTTTTACAAGAAAACTGTAATGGTTGTCATGTCGGCAATGGAACCGGAAATGGGGCCTTTGGTGACGCCGATTTAAACTTGGCTTTTGACGCCTTCAATGTTCGCGGATTTGAACTGGTTGAATCTCGAGCCCTTGATGCGAAACACCAACCCCCTTATACCGGACCTCAGCACCAAGCTGCAATTAACACATTGGATGAAGGATGGATCACTGCCAAGGCCCAAGCTGACCTTTGCATTGCCAACGCTGGGATCACCGTAGACAACGATATTGATGAAGGTGTTCTCCCCAACGACCCGCAACCAACAACACATACTATTGAAACATTTATTAAGCTTATTAACCCCAACAAAGACGGTACCACTCTAACCTGGGATTTAGGTTCAGAGATTAAGTCACCCGACGGTTTGAATTTTCCAGGCGCCCAATTAGAAATCGAAATCACAGCCCAATCCTCGTCTTCGGGAGAGAAAAGTTACATCATCTCCAATCCGAAATTACGAGCTGGCGATACGGATGCTCTTAAGTTTCAATACCTAGGGATTGCGATTAACAATCAGGTGGTCCGAGAGGCCAATGGTCTTTACGGAATCAATCGAAAGGTTCCTGCCGGCGAAGAGCGAGACCTTATTGAGACCGGCTCAATGCTGTTTCGTTACAACATTCGATCCACCGACACCATATCAATCTTGATCGGAAATTTGGAGAGAGTGGCTTTTGATCCCCCCACGTTTGCCGAACTGATTGCTCCGGGTGGCATTTTCGGCAACAATTGCATGAGCTGCCACGATGGCGCAGGCAACCCCAGCGGAGGCTTCGACATCTCAACTCGAGACGCTGTCTTTTTACAGGGTAAGGTGGCCGCAGGCGCTCCCAACAATTCTCGTATTTTCATCCGCATGAATGACACTCAGAGCCCCATGCCACAAGCGGGTATGCTACCTGACGCCGATATCGAACAAGTCCTCTGGTGGATCCAAGACGGCGCCCCATAAGGTACGCCGCTCCCTTATCTCTCTCTGCAACTTGACTTAATACTGTCTCAAATCCGGAATTAACGCCAAAATTGTTACCTATTCTCTTTGTCACTTTTGAGATCCTATAAATGTTAGAGATCCTTAAGGGGGGGCAATATGGCAAACAAAAGATTATTTTATTCATTTTTATTAGTATTTATGCATTTGCTGCAAGGCTGTGGCAACCTTGAAGCACAGAAGGCTCAGAGAGGCCTCGATAGCGAAGTCAATGCGGCTGCTATCAGCAATAAACCCAATATTCTGATGATTATGTTGGATGATGCCGGGCAGGGTGATTGGATCAACCCGTCGATTGCACCCAACATCGCCAACTTTAAAAAACAAGCCACTCATTTTCCGGCTTTTTACACGTCACCAATGTGTGCGCCGACTCGTATCAGTATGTTGTCTGGACGATCGCACGCCGATTACTCTATTCTTTGGGTGTGTGGCTCCAATGCGATTTATGGTATTCCCAACTCTGATGCGACTATTCCACAAAGCCTGGCACAAAGAGGTTATCGAACAAACACCATTGGAAAGTGGCATGCCAGTGTTAAAGACACCAAGGCTGCAGCAAAGGTTTTTCCACCGGCGATTGAGTATGGGGCAGACCAGAAATTTCAAAATTATATTATTTCACAAGGGGTTGTGAACAAGGGTTACTGGAACCCAACAGTGAATAACAATGGAGCACCGCAAGCGCTCAAAGGACATCAAACTGACATTCAAGGCGACCAGACTGTTAATCGCTTGAAACAATTGTCACAAAACAAAAGCAAACCCTTTTACCTGCAATACTGGCTGAACGCACCTCACTCGCCGCATCACCCACACCCTAGAGTTTTTAAAAATACATCGCAGCGGAGAGAATACGAAAGGCACCTAGCTAATTTGAACAGCTCTGACAAGACTAAAAAGAAATCCGCCAAACAGTATTTCGCAAATAACAAACCAATGCTCTATCGCAAGTTATTGACTCAAGCCGACCAAAATATTGGCAAGGTTCTGAATTTAATAAAAAACTCTAAAGATCCTTTTTTAAAGAACACTATCATCTTGATTACTAGTGATAACGGTGGAACTGATAAAACACGCCCAGTAGCCAATCCTTACGGCAACATTGACTATCAAGGACGCAACCTACGAGGCTTCAAAACCGATGTTTTTGAGGGAGGAATTCGGCAAAACCTATTGGTGAAAATGCCAGGACAGAGCAAGCCTCGCATTGATAAGACACCACTTTCCGTGATGGATCTTTTCCCAACATATCTCGAACTAGCGGGGAGTGCGCCTTCTCCAAAAGAGTACAAACAATTTGACGGCCAGAGTTTTGCTGGACGCCTAATACAACCATTGCAGAATTTTTCAAGAAAGAAGTCTCTGTATTGGCCCTTTAAAGTAAAGAATGAACATGTCGATGTCACCGAGGGTTACACCAAAATGAGCTTTGCAATCCGTCGCGGACGTTGGAAACTGGTTTCAGAGCCTTTGGATGATTGCACCCCTTGTTTGTTTGATTTCGCTAGTGGCTACAACAGCGAATCCAAAACCAATGACTTATCTGCAAAATACCCTCAATTAGTGAAAGATTTGCGTGAAGACTACATTGAGTGGTACTTGGACACAACCCAGTTACCAACAGGTGTGAACAAACAAAGCTCTGGCGTAAAAAAACTGCGCACTATCATTGATGGTTTTAAAGATGGTGGTCCAGGAGAAGTGATTCGTGACTACGACTTTGCGAGTTCTCCTTCTAAGCGTTACGTCAAACTCAACAATCA
>CBDUOS010000147.1:0-7438 GCA_965368905.1 uncultured Bdellovibrionales bacterium
ACCGTTAAGAGATCCATTGAATGGATCACTGCGACCGAGAACAAAATTGATTTTGCAATCAGTACAGGCGATATGGTGGCCGGGCAAAAAAGTAACCTCGACTATGCGGCCATGTGGTCAGCTTTTCACTCAGTGGTGACGACACCTCTCACTCAAAGTGGCATCCCCCTCTTCCCTTCGCCTGGAAACCATGACGCTCATGCGTCGCGGCCCACTGAAAGAAAACACTATCAAGACTCTTGGAGCACACACAATCCGATCCCCACCCATCCCGAAATCCTGTGGGTTCCTAATGTGCAGCAGAACTTCCCTTTTCAATATGCTTTCACAGTCGGTACAGCTCTATTCCTGGCGATGGACTCGACAACTGTGAACCCTTGGTCCGATGCCACCTTAAAATGGGTCGATGAGGTTCTCTCTGCAAAGCCAGATGCCCAGTTGAAGGTGATTTATGGCCACGTCCCATTACTGCCCTTTGCCTATAATAAAGAAACCGAATACATCGCCCGTGGTAGCGTGCAATTTCTCGACCGCCTCGAAGATCTGTTGGAGACTCACAAGGTCGATTACTTTCTGAGTGGTCACTCTCATGTCTACTATCCGGGGCGGCGTGACGCCCACACCCAGTTTGTCAGTGTTCCTCTTTTGGGAACAGGAGTTCGCTACACCATCGGTGCTGAGGACTTGGGACGCTCGCGCCGTGGCTTTTTGGTCTTTGAGTCCGACAACCAAGGTGCTTGGACTTTCACCCACCGCAGTGCCGACGACCTTTCTCTGGTTAGTGATGAGTCCACCCCTGAAGCGATAATTTTACCCTCTTCCAATTCTTCTTTATGTAAAAAGTGCAGCCAGTTTCCATCGAGTCACTTTCTGGTCCCAGGAAAGAGAATTATTTACCGACGTCAAGATCAGTAAAAAAACATATTTTTCACTAAAAAATATACTTTTTTATCAACCCAGCTTTTTCGGCTAATCCAAAGCTATCGAAAAATCTCAAGGGATTTTCAATCAAAAAGACATTTGGGGGCGGGTATGAAAAACTGTATTTTTCTAATAATCTCATTATTAATGTTGGGTTGTTCAGATTCAAAGGCTGAAACAATCCCTAGCAGCTCTCCGCAGGCAACCAATCCATTGCTACTAGCACAACAGGTTGAATACACCTCTCCCACAGGGAAAACCGAACAATGCGTAATGCTGACGAAAATTCCCGGAGGCGATTACAAAAAAGGAGACCTCGAAGAAGAGGCTGAATTCTGCTCGGTCTCGATGTACCAAGAAGGCTTTGCCGTTTGTCCAAAAACCTGGAGCACAAGTCCTGGGACCATGATCTATCAATTGACTGACAGTGAATTTAGCAAAGAGACCTATGAAAGCTCTAAACATTGTGGGCGCAAGGCACGACCTGACGGTGTAAAAAAGTTTGCTAAGTTTAAAAACTCAATGAATGCTCATGGCACCAGTGGAACCTTTTCCCAATCCTCACTCCTTTATTACCATTTCTCCCGGTACTTCGATACTGAAGTTAAAGTTCCTGTCGCCGTCTATCGAGAGATCGACAAAGACGAACACTTAGAGCGTGTCGCGAATAAAGGCCTCGAAAATGCCAAGGGAGCACAAAACAGCGCCGGCTGGAGACACTTAGTGAATGCGGAGCACAACCCTAGCAGCTACAACCCTTGGCGCGACATCTTTACCGATGATCAAGAAAAAATCTACGGAGTTCTTCTTAATGGTAAGGGAGAGCGCTACGGCAGTGAGTTCAATGGAACTCGCGAATCCGGTTGGGGCTCAGGACAAAATCGAGATTTTCAAAAGACCGCCGCCTTTCGTGCGCTTCGCACCGAAGGAGATCTGCTCAGTGCTGTAGAAAGCGGTTTGGACAAAGCTCGAAAAAGTTCAAAAATGCGCAAAGATCTTGTTGATGTCAGTGATCAGCAAATGGTGCTTTGGATGCGTGAGGTGACCGAAATTATTCTTCTTGATTACATCTTTAACCAACAGGACCGCATCGGCAATATCGATTATCGCTGGTACTGGGCGTACGTGGACGGCACCAAAACCAAATTCAAACGTGAAAAAAGAGACGAGTACGAAGACCTGCCCCGCAAAAAAATGGGAGAGATCCCGGTTCCAGAAAACTTAGTCGGCTTCAACCCGATTCTTGTGCAACGTTCTCGAATCAACGACAACGATGCGGGCGGACGGGTTGAGTATGTGAATTTCACAAAAAAGACCAAAATGCTCGATGGGTTGAAACATTATAGCGAAAAAATTTACCGAAAGTTAATGGGACTCAACCAAGACCTCCAATCTCAAGGCCCGATCTATCAATGGTTGGTCAACGAAATCGATTTAACTGAGGACCGTCGCGAAGAAATCGTAAATAACGTCAAAGAAGCCGCTGCAATCATCAAAAGCCAGTGCGAGAGCATGATCTTCGACCTCGACGACGCTGACGAATTCTTATCAGACGGCCCCGATATCACCCCAAACACCGAAGTCTGCCAATAAACCAAACAACCTGAATCTGGAAAACCTCGAACGAAGGTCCTCGTTGATCTAAAAGTGACAATCGCGGATCGAACGAAGGTTTTTTGTATTGGAAGTTCCGAACGAGCCTCGGTTGTCATTTCAAGAAGAGAGTCTGTGCATTTGGGAACCTCTGGGGAGCGTGACGCGTTCGCCTAAGGCGACCCCAGCGAAGGCAGGAGCCTGTGTTCACAAATGCACAGACTCTCTTCTTGAGATGGCTAACGAGGACCTTCGTTCGAGGTTTTCCAAGTTCATGCAGTAATGAGGAGAAGGAGCGAAGACTTTACATGCTGTTAAGTCTTTGGTGAAAAAACTTCCCATTGAAGTTTCCTCATACTGCGCAGAGTTATTCTGTGCTATCGACTCTTGAATTACAAAAAAAATAAGGGATTTGAATGAAAACTTTTCACAGAATTGCTGTCGTGTCCGTTTTGATCTTAGGAAACCTGTTGGCATCTAAAGGTCTTTCTCAACAACTTGTGGATGATTACAACTCGAACTTGCCAATCTGGGGAACGAGCTGGAAAACAGGAAGTGGTGCCATCAGTCACTACTATCCCAGTTTTTACACCGGGTTCGCTCCGCGAAACCAAACCCCTGAGCGAATTCATATTCGCACCTCAAGAGGAAACCAGACTCGAGTCAGTGTGATCCTCGATGAAAAAACAATCCAAGATTTCCCCTTCGATCTTGTGGCACGGTACGAGTTCTACAAACATATGATTGAACCTACCAATGGGGCGGAACGACCCATTCTTAATACCAGCCCCAACAATGGCTATATTATTCCGCAAACACAATATTTTTTCGGAATTGTGGATTCCCCCGTCTACGACATCAAAGGTTTAGTCGGACAAACCGATGCAACTGCTAGTCAGTCTCCTGAATACTATGCCGCCAGCCTCAACTTGATTCAGGCTCTTAACCCCGGACGGGTTTTCTCTATTAAACTCAACTTGAATCAAGAGTTTACAAAATGGAAAGCCACTCTCCAACAAATCCTCAATGGTGGCGTCCCCTATGATGTTTTACAAAAAAATGCACAGCCCACCATCCAGGCGATCAATTCTCTTGTTTGGGGAAGAGTGAATTTCACAGAAGCCCCCGATGACCAACTGACAACTGAACTTGTCAACTTGGCTCAGCTGGCCTTAGTCGGTGATGAAGCAACCTTTCAAACTGCAGCATTGAGTTTCTTCAAGAAAGTGACCGGCGAAAAATACAATTTGAAAACTATCGATGAAAATGGCCAATGGATTGATGGTATCCAATGCCAAGGCAACCAATGTTGGCTCACCTACCCTGAGTTCACTGCCATCTACCCCACAGGTTCTGTGAAATCTTCAACCCGCGACCGATATGGCAATAGAATTCCAACCTTTGCAACACCCGGCTTATGGAACTTCCTTGAAAGAAGCTATCACGAAGTCGATCATATTCGTAAAGAGCCCTACTATGGGTGGGCTCCTAAAATGGATTTTGAGGCGATTGGTAACGGCTTTCACAACCCAGCCGTCCGATTTTCTGGGGGCAACTTTAACAGTCAGGTAAAAGAACTTCTAGCGACTCCGATGGAACACAATCAACTGTGGGCCGTTAAGCGAGGAGGAGTTTCTCACGGATGCCTTCGTCTTCCTCTGGGTCATGTCTGGGAAATGCGACACATCATGCCAGTGCAAAACGATAAAATGAAAAAGGTTTTCTTTTTTGGGAATGCGCCCACCGACTTTGACATTTACGATATCGATGGCAATGGCCAAGCCGAAGTCATGGGTGTTGAGTATCTTATTAGCTATGACACCCAAGGTTCTAGCGGTCTGGCAAAAAGAGATGGAAAAAACCTAAACATCGACATGGACGCAAAAGAAGGTTTCTACGAAAGACTCTACGGTAAAAAAGATGTGTATCGTATCGAAAATGGCTCGTTTATTTTCTCCAACCCTAATGTCTCATTTCCCTCTCACATGGATTACAAACAAAAACGTGTGAGAACATCTATGCGCCTTAGCGGTGACTTCCCCCTCTATGAGCAAACCTACGAGAGAGACAAAATTCAATATTACGTACCCGCGATAACCTCGGGCATTCGCTCCACTGGCAACAAAACCCTTGGTATGCGAATGATTCGCTTGATGGGGCGAGTGAAAGGTTGTGCTCCCAGCGCTGACCCCGTCGCTTGTGGAAAACGAGACTTTGAAACCGAACGCGATGAACTACTCGAGCAATTGTAAATAATAAAAGGATGTGCCCTGTGAATTTGATTAAACAAATAACCTTCTCACTGATTGTTTTATTGTCTGCCAGTAGTGGTTGGACAAGTCTAACCGAAGACTTCACTGCTATGGAAGCCAATGACAAAGGCCCTTTCGCCAAAAACATGCTCCAAGGCACAAAAAGTCGAACCACCATTTTGAGTGGAGCTTCCCCCAGTGGAACATTTTTGTTCCAGGCAGCCTACCGCAATGACGATGCCAGCAAACTGGTCACAGAGCACGATTTCTACACTGGAAACCTCTTCACTACCAATTACTACGAACTCACTGGGGAATATGTCTATGACGTTTATGAATCCGGATCTCTAACAGCCAGCTTTGCGCTGGATCACCAAGGGTTAGTCGATCAATTGAGCCAATCGCAAACCAAAGCTTCTAATATGGTACGCCACTGGGTTCTCGAAAAATATTACATCGCCAACATTTTGGATTCTGGAATTGCCCGCGGCTTTTCCCGTCGAGGAATCAGTGGCTCAGAGTTTGAACAAACTTTTGCGATCCACTTTTTTAACTATTATATGACGTCTGCGACCGACCCGTTTGACTATCTAGCAGGATACCAATTGGCGAAAAACAGTCCGATCGTTGACTCTTCACAATTGGCAAGGGCTCGTAACTTAATTTCTGACTCCTACGACTACTTCGCTCAAGCCTGGGGATCAAAAGACTCGCGCGTTCGTGGGCTTTACAAAATTCGCAACGCCATCCACAACCAATTGTCCAAAACAATCGTCGATCAAATTGATGACTATCTCGCGGCTAACCCTTGGTATGAGGCTGAAGGGAACACTTATCTTGGCATCATTCGTGATATTTTGGTCGACTATTTCAATGCCGACCCTTCTCAAATTGCTGAACTCGCCGAAAATGTCGGGGCTGACGCCTCGTGGGTCGCAGAGGCAGCAACCGTTTTGGCAAACAGTAATACTGTGACTGTTGTTGGACTGCTGAATCTTTCAGAGAGCTTAGTGGCTCTAAGAAATCAAGTGGTTGGAGAACAGGGCGTGAGTTACCAAAACAAAGCCAAAACCATGGCTCTTATTGTCTACGTCACTGATTACCTAGCAAAAGAACTTCTCAATTTCACAAGTCTTGATCAAAACGAATTGGCGGTGATCGCTGTGAATGCCTTGTATGCCGAAGGTTTGATTATTCCTGACAATTTCGACTTTATCAAAAACGCGATTGTTGGAGCAGCCTCCCCGGATGATGCCAAATCGATGCTTGTCATGACTCTTGAGGTGAGTGGACAAACATTACAGGAGGTTTTCAAACCCACTCTTGACCTTTGGATCGAAGCCTCTGCAGAAGGCGACTTAAACAAATTTTTCGACAATAAAATTAAATCTTCGACCATGAACTCTGTCTCAATTTTACTAGCCCAGTGAGGAAAAAAATGAAAAATCCAATTGCAATTTTACTTTTCGTTCATTTGTTTGCACTGAATGTTTTTGCAGAAATTAAAGTTATGTATCCTGGGGAAACTCACGGACAATTGATTGTTTTAAGCCAAGAAGACGTTTTGGATGAAAGCGAAAAATACCAGGCACTCACCCCGATCTCGATTCCCGTATTTCCAGTTCTTCCGGCCGAACTTTCAGCTGTGGCCGGAGCGATTACCCTTGCCGAGCAAGGTCAGCTCTCACACGTTCAGCTCAAAGCTCGGGCCAACAAGATGCCGAACATCGACATTTCGGACCTTGAAGATGGAATCTCAAACCCTGTTTTCAATGGCGCACAAGATGGTGACTATATCCACATCAGTGCCAACGCCGATGGAACCATAGAGGTGAATCCCTCCTCCAAATCCCAAGCCGAGGCTTTTTACAAAGAGAAACTCGCTCTGAACACCCCTGTCGAGCTAAGTGCCAACCTCGAAGACGCCGGAATTTTGCACATGGCTGACGTGAGTTGGCAAGATTACGAAAAGGTAGGTTCCAAGGCTGCCAACTACGCAGAACTAGGCAAAGCTTTGAACACTTCAGAAAGAACTGTGGTGAAACCCTCGATGGCGATCCCCTTTTACTACTACGACCAATTTATCGTATCCAACCCCATTCTAAAGAACAAAATTGCTTCTCTTATGCGAGATCCCTTCATGAAAATTCCATCGGGCACCGCTTACCGTGCGGAAAAACTGCAAGAAGTACGAGATATGATTGGATCGAAAGACCTAACCATTATCGATCCAGCCTTTCTGCTTCGTTTACTCGAGGAGTTCGACAGTGTTGAGCACGCCAATGGTGACAAAGTGAAGTTAAAACTTCGCAGTTCTACCAATGCCGAAGACTTGCCAAGCTTTAATGGTGCTGGGCTTTATACTTCAAAATCCTACAAACCCATGAAAGGTGGAAAAGAGAAAAGCCAAAAGAAGAAACTGAAAAGCCTATCAGAAGCTCTTAGAACGGTTTGGGCCTCGGTTTGGAACTTACGTGCTTTTGAAGAGAGAGAACTCTACTCCATCGATCACAGCCAAGTGTATATGGGTGTGCAGGTGAACCCTTCCTTTCCCGATGAAGATGTGGACGGTGTTGTTGTTACCAAAAACATCGCCAACGACAATGGTCCCGATGTTTACATTGAATCTCAGCGTGGTGATGAGCACTCAGTGGCTAACCCCGCCCCCGGCG
>CBDUOS010000148.1:0-7210 GCA_965368905.1 uncultured Bdellovibrionales bacterium
CTTACCTGCATTACCGAGACTTCAATGAGCCCGACCCAGTACACTTCATTCGCCCCGGCTTGCGAGGGGTGGCCGCTCTCAGAATCCCCATATTCAGTCGTCGATTCGTCTTAGAAGTGGGTGGCAAAGGGGACATTTACATTCCACAGAAATTTTATGGCAACAATTCGCTATGGAACATTCGCGGTGTGTATGCACAAATTCATCTACGCTTTCCCACAATCATCGAAGCAAAAATTTAGGAGTTAGTTGGTCAAAGTCTTTGTTGAAATGAGTAAAGTCGGGGCTGGCTTTAGCCCCGACTTGTTTTTTGCGGATAAGGATAAGGATTAGGATCGTTATCATCGTTTACTCGTTCGCAAGAATGCGAAATTTACTGAAACGTTCTTGCTGAATATCGCCGGCCATCAACTCTTCCATGCGATCTTGGCCCATTTCTGAAGCCAATCGCTCTTTTAAAAGTCCTTCTTGGGTGATTTCCTTACTCTCAAGTCGAGCCAAGTCACCATTGACCATGTCTCGACTGTAGTTGCGGCGAAGAGAAAATTGGCCCAGCACCACACGATGTACAAAAATAACGAAAGCTTGATCAGTAAGTCCTTTGCCTTCTGACTTTGCCTTCATTAGTAAATCGGTGGTGACACCCGCCAAAGTGTCAGCACTGGGTGCTGTTGCCAATTTATTATAGAACTTCTTAAAGTCCTCTTCTGCGATATCTGTTTTCAACAGGCGTTCATGAACTTCGAGTACATAGTTGGTCACGTCGCTGTCGTAAGATTCTATATCAAATTCAATGGCCATTGCACGCACACTAAAGAACATCAATACTAGAGCCATCATTGTCTTCACTAGGTTTCTCATTTCATCCCCCTTCTATTGGATGTCGCCTGTGATCTTAGAATAGATGAGTCGCGTGACAGTTTATGGGATGTTTCAAGGTGAAACAAAATCAAGAAGAAATCATCTGAGACAGCTCTGGCTGCTTTCTGAAGCTCCAAACAAAGCCATCGATAAAGTAGTGCCAAAGCACAAAGCCATTATATAGAACCGCCAACGAAACTACACCGACGGTCCAGAAAGAATGTCCGAGTGTCTCTATAAACAAGAGTAGCCCCAGTCCCCACGTTGCATAGTAGAGAATATAAAATCGAAGTCCCCAAGTGGACTGAGACCGCCCCCAATGTCGGATCCACCCATGATATTGAATGGTGTGGGCTATGGTAGCGAGAGCAATCATAATTAGAAAGGGAGTGTTCAATTGGGCTAAGATAAAGAACGTCAAACACTGACCGAAAAAGAAAAACATTTTGGGCCAACACTGTTGCGAGTTTTTACCAACTAGATTTTGGACGAGTAACATAATGAAGGTCACCCACCAAGCCAAGGTTAAAAAAGTAATAAACCAACCAAACAATGGGGCTTCAATCCAAGCTGAAGAAAACCACTCCTGTTGGCTGTTCACCTCACGCAACAAAAAGTATATCCAAGTGAAGTAGAGAAACTTTTGTTCGCTTCCATGAAGAGTCTGCGCTCGCTCTTTTTCTTTGCTCTGATAAACCTTCAGAAAACCCAGGTTTTGTCGAAGGATATGCCACCCTCCAAAAAAACCAAGAAAAGTCATAAAAAAATCGCTCAGACCCAATCCGTAACACCCTAAAGTTAAAACCAAAGCACTCAATAAACTCAAATTATGAAACCAAGGGCGCCGTTTATATTCCACTCCTCCATGGGTGCGGAAAAATGTTTGAAATATATGAGGAGCATCGAACAACCCTGTGAACAGCGCAAAAAATACCAGCTCCGGTGCCACCGTAATATTCTGACTCATCCAAGGTGCTAAAGCCTTGTAAACTCCAAAAAACAAAAAGGGAGTCAACAGAGAGGCCAATAAAAACAGGCTGTCGAATCGAGAATTCACCGCCCACCGGGTGCTGGTTTGCATATTTCCCATTTTAGGCTATAAAACCAAGACTGCAAGCCGAACTGAAGGATAACTTTGAAGCCTAAATATTTAGTTCTATGCCCCTTGAAAAAAGAGTGGCAATTGACAGAAAAAGCCCTACAGGGGCAAAACATACCTTACCAACGGCAGCAAGATCGCGGACGATGGTATCTTTGGGTCCCCAACTGGCAGGCCGCTATTTGTGTCGGTGGCCATGGCAAAAGCCAATTCGCTTTGCAAACACAGTTTTGGATTGATTTTTTTCAATCCATTGAATCCGTGATCAGTATTGGTGGGGCTGGCAGTCTGCACCCCGGACTCAAAGTGGGAACCCTGTTTTCGGTGACGGAAATCATCGAACACGATTACAAAGAAGGGTTTCAATCTAAAGCGGATCTCCCACTTTTTTATACTCAGAATTCAGAAAAGACTTTAGACATTCCCCATCTGCAAAAGGGTCGCCTGGCCAGTGGAGATGAGGACATTGTCAGCACCGATCGCGCCTTGCAACTGGCCCAGTCCACAGATGCAGTAGCGGTGGCTTGGGAGTCGGCTGGAGGTATCCGCACCGCTCAATTCAACAACCTCCCCTATTACGAGTACCGTAGCATCACTGACATGGCTTGCGAGAAGGCCTCTCGTGATTTTACAAAAAATTTACCTATGGGGATGGAGCGCTTAGTGATCCTTTTAAAATCTTTTTTTAAGATCTAGAAGAGATAGCGCGCTCCGACAACCAAATTTCGCCCCGGCAGCAGTAAATTATTTTTCAATACTGAAACGTGGTTGCGCGCTTTCACATTGCCTATGTTATTCACCTGCAAGTATAGCTTTAATAAAGACTCAAGACCCAACTTCGATTTATATTCTAGGTTGAGGTCCACTGTATTATAGCTCGGAGTACTAGTTTCAGAAGGTGCCGTGCGAGTTTGTTTGAAAATGTTTCGCCAAATCGCCGATGCGGCAAAGTGCTCGTAATCATCGTAACCCAATTCAAGACCCAAACGAATTGGAGAAATTCGTGGCAAGGGTTGGTTGGTCTCCGTATTCTGACCGTACAGATAATCCCCCGTGAAACGAAAACTGTAGAAACCATGAATCACGTGGGAAACTTCAAATTCCACCCCATTGATGCGCGCTTTTTGTCTTTGGTAGTTGTAGATTTCAAAATCTTCAGCACTTGGACCGGGCACATCATCAGTATCTGCTAAAACACCGGAGGGATTCAGACCGATGTAGTTTTGAAACTCTTGATTAAAAGCCGTTAGAGATACAAAATGCAGAGGCGTTTTTCGCTTAATCGACCATTCCACCGCCAATGATTTTTCTTTTTCTAAGTCCACATCCCCTTGCTCAAAGATCCCAACGGCCAAATGAGGACCTCCGGCGTAGAGTTCTTGATAGGTGGGAGCTCTTTCATTGTAAGACAGGTTGAGAGTTGTCGAAGCGGTCGGTGTTAGCTTATATAAACCACCAACAGCAGCACTTCCTGTGGTGAATTCATTCTCTTGGGAAGTAGCGAAAAAGCCTGTTCCAGCTGTATCAATCTGGGTGAGTTCGACGCGTCCCCCACCATTTAATTTAAACGAGTCCCATTCGATCTCTTCGAAAACAAACAAGGCCGCTGCCATCTGATCGGTGGTCGGCAAAAACGCCTCGTCACCAAGGGCACTCAGCTCTAAAAACTGGGTTTGCAGACCAAGAACACCATGCCAGCCCCCTCTGTCATCTTGAATGAATTCCACTCGAGTCTCGTTCCCGGAGTTTTCAAAAACCGTCCCCACAGAACCATCTTCGAACTCGGTGTGTTTGTAAAAGGTTTGAGCCGACTTCAAACGTAGGGCCTTGAAAAAGCCATTCAACTTATAGTAGCCACCCAAGTCCAAACGTTGTTGTTTGAGGGCAATGTCGACATCGGCTTCACTCACCACACCGTAAATGTTTTGAAAAGTTGAATAAGAGAGCCCTAGATAGTCTTTGCTCTTAGTGAAAAAGGTGGTACCAAAAGCCGCCCCATGCTGTTCCATTTCACTATTGGTGATCGGACCTTCTGGCGTCTGGGTTTCTAAAGCACGGTTGTAGTGACCATCCAAGTGAAACATTAAATTGTTGGTCCCGTAATCCATTTTCGCAGCGTATGTCTGTCCCGCGTTCACGCTTTCAGACTTAACATCGACACCACCAAAGAAGCCGGGGAAGTAATCCTTATGCACCCGTGAGTTGACGATGTTAACAACACCCCCGACAGCCGAAGAACCATAGAGAAGACTGATCGGGCCTCGCACCACCTCCACACTTTCTGCCGTCAATGGGTTGATGGGGACCGCATGATCTTGACTGGTTCCCGATGCATCCAAGACCCCAATCCCATTTTGCAAAATCCGAATCCGGTCGCCTTCCAAACCACGTATCACCGGGCGACTAGCCGCTGGACCAAATTGGGTGGCGTTCACGCCCAATTCATTGCGTAAGGTTTCTCCAATGGAGTTCTTACTTTTTTTGAAAAGCTTGTCTCCATGTAAATTGGAAACCGTGGGCACGGTGTGGAGGATATCGCTTTTTCCCATTTCACCAAGAACATCGATTGGCCCCAGATGGATCACCGAATCGTGATGAGAGTCCCCATCCTCTGTATGATCTTGCGCGAAAGCGAAAGAGGTTTGTAACAAAATAACGAATAATAAAGTGCTTTTTAGTGTCTTCATAAGCTCTTATTGCAATTTTTTTGCAATAAAGTCTAGACTTTTTCTGCCTTTTGCTGCATAAAGACAAATATGAAACTGGGACTCGGAATCAGCATCTTTTTACATTTGGCCATCATCGGTTTGGTTTTACTATTCTCACTCGGTGAACAGAGCCGGCCTTCGATCACTAGCATTGAAATGGTCTCCCTCCTCAGTCCACAGAAGTCGCAAAAGCAAAGAATCAAAGGGGTGAAAAATCCTCGCCCTAAGAAAACACGCAAAAGAGAAATCCCCGATCCTGCGACACAAACGACGGAAGAAGAAAAGATCGGCAACGACACCGAGGACGCCCCAGAAGTCCGAGGCGGCACCACCGACCCCCAGCTTCTTGCTGTCGCCAACTACGCGCAAGAGTTGCAGTCTTATATCGAAAAAAACCGGTACTACCCACGACGAGCTTTGGTGATGGAGCAAACAGGCATCGTCAAAGTTCGACTCCGAATCAACGCCAAAGGAGAGTTCCTTAATGTAGAAGTGGTTGAACCGAGCCCTTATGAGGCGCTCAATCGAGCCGCCCTGGACTTGGTGAATGGACTGGGCAAATTCAAGCCCTTGCCCTCATCTTATCGTGGCAGTGGTGAATTTGACTTTCCGATTCGCTACAGTATTGAGCGAGGTTCTTGATGCTTCGTTTAGCAAAAGCAATGAAAGAAAATAAATGCCGTCTCACCCAAGCACGTAAAGAGATTTATAGTCTTTTAGAAAGCAGTGGACACTCATTAACGGCCAAAGAGGTATTTACGAAATTAAATTCTGCGAGCAGTACCGATTTGGTGTCAGTGTATCGCAACCTCACACTGTTCAATGAACTCGGCCTGGCCCATAAATTTCAAGATGGCTCTTTTGCAATTTGCCAACACGAAGAGAAAGATGAAGATCATCAACATATTCATTTTATCAATCATTGTGTCGAGTGTGGTCGTAAGAGCGAAGTGGAAACTCACAACCACGACATTTGCCAGTTGGCGCGAGAAATAAAAAAGGTCTCCAAATCCTTGAAGACCGTCCATGAAATTGTGGTGCAAGGGCTTTGCCCTCGCTGCAGTTAACGATAGTGTAACGACTCTACGTCAAAGCCGTAGCGCCGAACCGAGTAATCGGTTTTCACACGCACGATAATTTTGTCGCCCTGTGCGGTGGGTGAAAATTCACCGGAATGGTCACCGTCCCATTTGCCGATCTCATTGCCTTCACCGTCATAGAAGTAAACAAAGTCGTAGTTCTCTTCCATTTCAAACTGACCAAATTTGATTTTAATTTCGCTCGCGCCCTCTTGTTGGAAGGTGGCTTGCTGATCCATGTAGTTACTGTAAGGGTGGTCTGTCGACACTGGGTCTTCGACACTTCTCCAAGCACTGCGTGGTGTCCCCTGGTAGTGAACCGCATCCACATCAAATCCATAATCCGCCACTGAGTAGTCAGACAAAAATTGCAACACGATGGTGTCACCCTGAGCCACCGGAGAGTAATCGTTGTCGTGGTTGCCAGTCATCTCTCCTACTTTTTGCCCTGATCCATCAAAGAAAAGAACTTTATCGAAGCCTCGCTCCAATTGAAACTTTGAGAAGTGGACCGCCACTTTGGTTGCCCCAGGAACTGTTACGACAAAGGATTCATCCATATCGTTGGTGTATGGATGAACCGTGGAATGACTTTGCGCGACCGCCGGCCAGGAGCTGGGATCATTCGGATCAGGAGGAGGGATAGTATTGGTCAATGCATTGTAAGCATTCAACACTCCATGACTCACTTTGCCACGCAGTTTTGCGAGTGGCTGAGACGTTGCCAACAGTCGCTCTTTCAACTGCGAGTAGCTAAGCCCAGGTTCATTGGCAAGAACCAATGCCGCCACCCCAGAAACATGAGGCGTCGCCATAGATGTTCCGCTTAAAGAAACATAGCCACCGTTTTTATTGGTACTGACAATATCAACTCCAGGGGCCGCTATATGAACTGACGTCGCTCCGTAGTTGGAAAAACTCGCAAGGTCACCGCGATCACTGATCGCTGCCACTGATACCACGTTGGGGACGTTGTAACTGGCTGGATAAGATGGAGCCGCATCGTTATTATTGGCAGCATTACCGGCCGCCGCAATAAAAAGAATACCGGCCTGCTCGGCACGCTCGATGGCCTCTCTTAAAGTTTGGCTTTCTCCGCCGCCACCCCAAGAGTTACTCATCACATCCACACCCATTTGGGTTGCGTAATCGATAGACTTCAGCGCGTCCTCAAGTGTTCCCCCACCCGATCCGGTGAGAAATTTCAAGGCCATGATACTGACTTTCCAATTGACTCCGACCACTCCGATTCCGTTGTCACCTTCGGCACCGATAGTTCCTGCACAGTGTGAACCGTGATCGTTATCATCCATAGGGTCACCATCGCTGTTGGCAAAATCGTAACCGTGTATATCATCAATAAAACCGTTGCCATCGTCGTCGACTCCGGGAGTCCCGTTGGCTTCGGCAGTGTTCACCCACATGTTGTTTTTCAGGTCAGGGTGATTGTAGTTCACACCGGT
>CBDUOS010000149.1:0-7204 GCA_965368905.1 uncultured Bdellovibrionales bacterium
CGAGAGTTCCTATCAATGAATTTGATCGATCCACTACCATTCCGACGATTCAACCAGAAGATCAAGCGGACTTACCACCACCCATCAATACCAATGAAGACTTTCTCGATTTCTTTCGAGGCGTAGCTGACAACACCTCCGGAGACCGATGGGAGTTGCCTATGTCTGGTGACGGCACCGAAGGCCCTTGCGGCGGAAAACATATTAGATCTCACAGAACTACCCCCCACTTACAACCGATCCCTGCTTGTATGTTTGCGAGAGTTTCACAGATGTGGCGTGAACGCTACTGCCCAGACAACTCTCCTCACTGCCGCATCATGTACGGCGACTCTGGTTTCGGCCACCGTATGCCCGGCGAGTGGCCCCACGCCTCTCACAGACGCGGTCAGTGTATTGATATCTGGCCGATGCGAAACCCGGGTGCTGGACTCACTGAAACCAACGTTAATCGTGGCAGTTACAACTCTGATTTAACTTATCAATTTGCTGAACTTCTGATTGAAGAAGGTGGAATTGAAACAGCGAGAACACGAAGCAGCCGTCCGCAAGCTTTCTTTAACGATCCTCGATTCTCTCGATTGGGCTTTCGCTCTCTCGCGGCTCATGACGATCACTTGCATGTTTGCTTTCGCAATAACAGTGCCAACCGCAGACGCTGTGATAATTTTCACAGGAATCCGAATATTTGTCACTTTGGTCAAGCGGCACCGAACCCGTCAACAGTTCCTCGTTCTGAGGACAACGGCTTACCATTTGTCACACAGGAATAATTAATAATTACAGACGGCCCATTTTTTCAAGAAGTTCTTTTTGTGTACGTGCTGGCATCAGGGCGTACTCATTGAACTTCATGATAAAGGTTCCGCGGCCCTGGGTCAGCGAACGCAAGTCGGTCGCATAACCAAAAAGCTCGGCCAAAGGCGCTTCAGCTTCAATCGCCTGCAAATGTCCTTTGGCACTGGTTGAAATCACTTTTCCACGCCGAGAGTTGATATCCCCAATCACAGTCCCCAAAAAGTCTTCAGGACATACGACTTCAAGAAAAAACATAGGTTCCATCAATTCACACTTGGCATCGCGAAGAGCCTCGCGTAGTGCCATAGACCCTGCAATTTGAAAAGCCGGCACAGCCGCAGACTCCTCCTCAAACTCAATTTTGTTAATAGTGACTTTAACTCCTAGAACTTGGTAACCAGCCACCACTCCATTTTCAAGAGCGTCAGTCACACCTTTGATTGCGGCTTGTTTGTATTCAGAGGTTAAACGAGAGTCTTCCACGCTGATCGTCACTTGGTTGGCGACCGAACCCGAAAGTTTTTCGACTTTCACCCCCACCGTCGCCGATTGTATTTTACCCGCTACTTCACGCTCAAAGTTTTTGGCACAACTAGCTTCGGTTCCGATGGTTTCACGATAAGAAACTTGAGGTTTTCCAACATTGGCGTCGACTTTGAATTCTCGTTTTAATCGATCCACAAGGATTTCAAGATGAAGTTCACCCATGCCACTCAACAAGAGTTGCCCTGTTTCGGAGTCGGTACGCAATGCACTTGAAGGATCTTCTTGGATCAAGCGGTTAAGGCTGTCCATCATCTTTTTTTGTTGTGCTGTCGACTTGGCTTCGATCACAACTGAAATGACAGGATCCGGAAATTCAATGGCTTCCAAAATCACAGGTTGAGAGGAGTCACAGAGTGTGTCCCCAGTGCCGGTGAACTTCAATCCAATGATGGCACCAATGTCACCCGCTTTCAGTTCTTTGATCTCTTCACGGGAGTTGGCGTGCATCCTTACTATTTTTTGAATTCTCTCTTTTTTCTCTTGCCGTGTGTTTTGTAATTGGGTTCCCATTTTCACAACACCCGAGTAAACGCGAACATAAGTCAGTGATCCCGCAAAAGGATCGCTGGCCACCTTAAAAGCCAAGGCTACAGTTTTAGATTTAAAGTCGGTTTTGCAGGTGATTTCTTTATCCGGCTTCTTTGCATCAACCCCGACAATATCAGGACGATCCAATGGACTGGGTAAATAGGCAATGACTCCATCCAATAGTGGTTGCACACCTTTGTTCTTAAAAGCAGAGCCACAAAACACGGGCGTGATCGCCGAAACTAAAGTTGCCGCGCGCAAAGATTTACTTATCATCTCGTTGGAAATCGCTTCGCCACCTAAATAAAGTTCAGCCAACTCATCACTGTGATCGGCTAAAGCTTCAATCAGTTGTTCGCGAGCCAGTTCATAGTCATCTTGAAAATCCGAAGGCACATCACGAACGACAAACTTGGCGTCTTTATCATCACCTTCCCAAATCAAGGCATTTCCTTGAACAAGGTCAATGACTCCGACAAAACTGTCTTCCGCACCAATGGGAATTTGCACCTTTACTGGGTTACCTGCCAATTTCTCTCGAATGGTCTGTACCGACATATCAAAGTCCGCACCCACTCGATCCATTTTATTGATAAAACAAATTCGCGGAACTCCGTAGCGATCAGCTTGGCGCCAAACAGTTTCGGACTGGGGCTCCACCCCGCTCACGGCGTCGAAGACTGCGACGGCACCATCTAAGACACGAAGAGACCTCTCCACCTCGATCGTGAAATCCACATGTCCGGGCGTATCGATAATATTGATCCGATGGTCTGCCCAAAAAGCGGTGGTCGCCGCTGATGTGATCGTAATCCCTCGCTCTTGTTCTTGCTCCATCCAATCCATGGTGGCATCACCATCATGAACCTCTCCAATTTTATAGTTCTTACCGGAGTAATAGAGAATTCTCTCGGTTGTGGTGGTTTTACCAGCATCAATATGGGCCATAATCCCAATATTTCGGGTAAAAGCGAGCTCTGCAACTTTTTCTGGATCTGCGACTGACATGTGGTTGTTTTTATTACAATTCTCCAGATCTGGCGAGGAAAAATATGGAATCAAAAGGGATTTGTGCTAAGCCTCGAAGGAATCAATCCTGGGGGGATTTATGCTTTATTCTATTTTTTCTTTGTTTATTGGATTCTCTATGGCCGGCCAGGAGCCGACAACAGCTTCTGAAGTGATACAAAAAGTCTTCTCCTGCCAGAGCCGACACTCAATGTTCGACACTGATTTTCAGCAAGGCTCCGAGGTTTATCTGGATATCCTCTATCACCTGTCCACACGGCAAGTGGAAGTTTCTTATTGGCCCTCCGACGGACCGCGCTTTTCACTCTATCCTGCAGCAGCCAATTTCCGTTCCGCTTACCACAACAAAAGCTCTGTGGTTCTCCAGTGGAAAACACCTGAGTGGGAAACCTATGTCAGCATGCAATACCTAGGTGGCCCCTGGGGGTTGGCAACAGAGGTTCCTGAAGCTTATGAAAATGTCGACTATGCCGGAGATGACATAGAAATCTGGTGCGAAGAAACCGAATACACTTCGCCCTTCCTTAAACAAATTGAAAAATAAGTGGACTCCGAAAGTTCAAGCGGATCTAAAAAGTGAATCGAGCCGAAAATTTTAAGTAGTACACCAAACAAGTGTCTATTTGGGTTCCATTCACTTCATCGTCCAAAATCGTATAAGCTTGAATTTCTGGAACCAAGGCAAGGCTCTCCGACACATCATAATTGGCAAACAAGCTGTATCCAATAACATCAACAGCCTCTGAGCGTACCCCAGAAGAAACATAGTCCTGAGTTGACCAATACTCCATCGCACCACCCGCAAGCCAAGGTCCAGTATGGAACTCGTAGAATGCATGAAAGCGAGTGACTTCCCCGCCTTCGCTCTCAAAAGTCGCCCCACTAGCAAGCTTGGTTTTTTCCTTACCAATCAAAATGTCATGGCTGACTTTCAAGCCACCTCGATGCCGATCATTAAAGTCTTTTTCAATACCAAGGAAAGGGCTCACCATATCGCGCCCAGTGAATTGGTTATCCTCGTTGGAGTCACTGTCGAGTTGGTTTGGTTCAAGGCTCCATTGAATATTGGCTCCATACCGCAGGGTCCAACTTTCGCTGATCGCTTGTCGACCTTTAATGAAAAAGTCGATATCTCCGAGCCCCTGAGCACTGTAATCGTCCGTGTTGTCATTTTGATTGTCTTCATAATTGTGCTCAAGTGTAGCTCCGGCGCTCAAGGCATTAAGAAATCCATACTCGTAACTAATTGACCCACCAATGGCTGACCCCGACGAATTGTTGTTTGGAATTTCAAGAGTATAGAAGCCAGATTGTAGCTGAGGGGTTAAAATATGCTCACCGTGTCCCGCTTGGTAGAAGAATTGATGGGACGACGCCTGCCCTTGTAAGGAGACAAACAAAAAACACAAAGTTACAAAAAGTTTATTCATAGTGGAGGTTCCTTTTTTTGGGTAATCTAATAGAAGCACCATGCAATAGTCCAACTCTTTTCCAGAAGGCCCAAGTGCGCCGCAATATGTGGTCTAGTAAGTAAATTCCCCTTTTAAAAGAGAATACAGATAATTATCGGCGGGTTTTCCATTCAGAATATAGTGTTCTCGAAGACGCCAGTGATAATTAATTTCGGTAAATTCCTCCGAATAAGGAACAAGCTCCATTGATACCTCCAAGAATCGATTCCGCAAGATTAACGAAATCAAAATATCGAACTATTGAATTTTTAAATTACGAAATTTTTAAAAAATTGAGAATGGTGTTTTTTGTTCAGAAATTCGTAGATTCGAGGCGCAAGGGGGCAGCTGTATTTTAATACATCAAATCCGCAGCAACGAAAAAGCTACGGATTTGTGAACAAAAAACTACCAGTTGTAGTGGGAGAAGGCGCGGTTGGCTTCTGCCATACGATGCACGTCTTCTTTCTTTTTAATGGCGTTTCCGCGGTTGTTGTAGGCGTCTACAACTTCACCTGCGATTCGAGTCGCCATGTCTTTTTCACCACGATTGCGTGAATACTCTGACAACCAACGAAGGGCCAAAGTCACACGACGTGAAGGGCGAACATCAACGGGCACTTGGTAAGTGGCACCACCCACACGACGGGAGCGAACTTCCAACTGAGGTTTGATGTTCTCAACCGCCTTTTTAAAAACAGCGATTGGCTCTTCTTCTTGAACTTTCTCTTTGATTTGATCCAAAGAAGAGTAAACCAAAGATTGAGCGACACTCTTTTTTCCATCAAGCATGATTTTGTTAACGAACTTTGCCAAAAGAACATCGTTGTAAACAGGATCTGGAGCAACTTCTCTTTTATAATTACCTTTACGACGTGACATGAATTACCTTCTTAGCTCTTTGGCCTTTTTGCACCATATTTTGAACGACTACGAACACGGTTTGAAACACCTTGGGTGTCGAGAACACCACGAACAATGTGGTAACGACAACCGGGAAGATCCTTCACACGACCACCACGGATCAAGACCACACTGTGCTCCTGAAGGTTGTGACCGATACCGGGAATGTAGGAAATCACTTCATATCCATTGGACAAGCGAACCTTGGCAACTTTTCTTAGAGCTGAATTCGGCTTCTTCGGCGTGGTGGTATAAACCCTTGTACATACTCCACGTTTCTGAGGACACTTGGTCAAAGCCGGAGAGCTGCTTCTCTGCTTCTTTATCTTTCGTTCTTTACGAATCAACTGGTTAATAGTCGGCATTTTTCTCCTACATTTAAATCAAGGCGGCAAAAGTATAAAATTCCCACCTTTTCGTCAAGTACAATGTCTGCCAGGGGACCCTACCCCTGGGATCTTTACACGGTTGTTTGAGTGGTTCCCGCAGCCCCACCAATTCCAGGCAAGGTGGCCGTTGATTCCTCTTCGACCTCGTCCACAGTAATTCCCCACTTTTTATAGGTAGATAGCCCTGTTCCAGCAGGAATCAATCGACCCATAATAATGTTCTCTTTCAAGCCCACAAGTTTGTCGGTTTTGGAGTGAACAGCGGCGTTGGTCAATACTTTCGTGGTCTCTTGGAAGGAGGCCGCTGAAATCCAGCTTTCCGTGCTCAATGAAACCTTAGTAATCCCAAGAAGGAGAGACTCAAAAGTAGCCAATTGACCACCTTCGGTGGCGGCTCTTTCGTTCTCTTCTTCAAAGGTGTATTTTTCAACCTGCTCACCTGACAACAAGCGAGTGTCACCCGGATCGGTCACGGTCACTTTACGAAGCATCTGACGAACAATTGTCTCGATATGCTTATCGTTAATGGCCACACCCTGTAGACGATAAACTTCTTGAATCTCTTCAACCAAGTAGTGGGCAAGCTCTTTCTCACCCAAAACCTTAAGAACATCATGAGGGTTGGTCGGTCCATCCATCAAAGCTTCACCGGCTTTAACGTACTCACCTTCACGAACAGCAACGTGCTTGCCTTTTGGAATCAAGTATTCCATTTGTTCGCCCACATCAGGGGTTACAATCACACGCTGCTTACCTTTTACGTCAGCACCGAAAGTCACATAACCATCGATTTCAGAAACGATGGCCGCTTCTTTCGGAGTCCGTGCTTCAAAAAGTTCAGCCACTCGAGGAAGACCCCCAGTGATATCTTTTGTTTTAGAAGTCTCTCTGTGAATTTTTGCAACAATATCACCTGAGTGAATCTCGGCACCGTCGTTCACCATCAACTGGGCTCCAACCGGCACGATGTATCGCGCGGGAATATCACGACCAGGAAGCTTCAATGGCTCTCCATCAGGACCCATAATATAAACAGTTGGTTTGTTGCCTTCACTGCTCTTACCTTCGGTAATCACTTTAGTAGCAAACCCTGTCACAGGATCCACTTGTTCAGCGACAGTGGTTCCCTCTACAATTCCATCAAATTTCACTGTTCCAGATACGTCGGCAACGATTGGGTTCGAGTACGGATCCCATTCTGCGAGTTTGGTTCCTCTTTCAACCTTGTCACCTTCTTTACCGTTCAATATCGTTCCATAAACCAACTTGAAACTTTCTTTCTCGCGACCGTTCTCATCAGTGATCAACACCTGACCGGTACGATTAAGAACAACCAATTTGCCTTCTTTGTTTTCAACAAACTGGACGCCATCAAGTTTAATTGTTCCTTCGTAACGAGCGGTATGAACTGATTGTTCAACCGCACGAGAAGCTGTTCCACCCAAGTGAAACGTTCTCATTGTTAGCTGAGTTCCGGGCTCACCAATTGACTGAGCTGCGATAATTCCAACCGCTTCGCCCATATTGACCGGTGTTCCGCGCGCGAGATCGCGGCCATAG
>CBDUOS010000150.1:0-7187 GCA_965368905.1 uncultured Bdellovibrionales bacterium
ATACAAATCCCCAACGGCTTTGAAATCGATTTCGGCGGCGTCGGCAAAGAGTACGCCGTTGACAGCTGCAAAGACAAAGCCGACAAAATCGGTCTAGCCCCCACCCTGGTTAATTTGGGCGGCGACATTGCCGTCACCGGCCCGAAAAAGGACGGTTGCCCCTGGAAAGTGGCTGTTGACCAGTCCAAAGAAAGTGTTGCTCTTTTCTCGGGAGGAGTCGCCACCAGTGGCGACAAGAATCGCTTTGTTATGTTTGAAGGACGACGCCTCTCTCATATCTTAAACCCTAAAACAGGATGGCCCATTGAAGGAGCTCCGCGGTCTGTCACAGTCTATGCAGACACCTGCACCGAAGCCGGAGCCCTCTCAACTTTATCTCTTCTGCAAGGAGCAGATTGTGAGAAGTTTTTAAAGCAAGAGGCTGACCAGTTTAAAGTTATTTGGTGATTCAGATCGATAAACCAAGTTCTTATTGATCGAGCCAAATATTAGGAATTTTTGCCGCAGTCGCATCGTTTTTACCCAGATTACCGAGGTCCCAATTGTCTTCAACTAAGGCTAAAAGACTGTATAGGCTTAAACGCTTATTGTATTTTCCAGCCTTGACCATCGGCCCATAAATACTGGTGTAGACTTGATTGCGCGAAAACCAAGATCCTTCATCAAAAGTTGTTATAAGCACTGTATCCGCCATAAAACTTTCGTCTTTTATTCTCGGACCAAATGTTTTCTGGTACCACTGATCGGCGTAGCGAACATTGGTATCGTGCCCATTGTTTCTATTATTTGGGACAAAGAAGATATATTCAGGAAGTTCTTCATTATCGGCATCAATCGCAAACTGTTCTGCATTGAAAATGTTTGAGCAACGCTGAAGATTTTTTTGAATATTGAGATAAAGCATAAAGGGGTTATGCCTTCGCACATATCCTTTTCTACTTTTTCCATTAAAGCACTCACCTGGATAATCTTCCGCATAGACACCCCAAGTGACCCCTTTTGCTTCAAGTAGGTCGACAATATTTTTAACATCCAGATCAACATACCCGTCGCCATAAACTCCTTGGGTTGAGCCAGAGGTGATCGCAACGTAATTGGGTTGAGACGGATGCTTAATGGCGTACAAGTCGCCGAGCAAAGCGCCCTCTTCGGCAAGTTGCCTAAAAAACGGTTGCTTCATAGTTTTGCTGTAATTGGTGTTCTCGAAGATTACAAATATGGCACGATCAAAAAACTGACCACCATCGGCCAAAGAAAGCTGCGGGGATAGCAGTAATGTGAGAACTAAAAATTTCAGATTTTTCATTCGATTTCTCCCCCGGATGAATCTTTTCTTGGAGCCAATCTACTGATCAATTGCCTGCCAGGCAAGCTTTTCGGTGAATGCCCCCATGGTAAGGCCTATACAGAACACGGAAAGCTTAACGGGAAGTCGTTTTCTACCGTCGCGAATAAATCCAAGCGAAAACACTGAGAATACTGTAGATCGAAAGGATATAAAGGAGATTGGTCCATTCCGTGGTCCATTCATAGTAAAGCAGACAACCTCCGCCAAAACTCAAACCAACAACGGCTGTCAGAGCTAGTGCACCATTGGTTCCCGTTTCTTTTCTAATTTTGAAGTTGGCGAGTGCCATGAGCATCGAAACAATAATAAAGGTGATACTGCCAAATTCCAAAATTGTTTGAAGACCACCAGTTAGAATTAAAAGGATTGCTAGCAAACTCATTACAACGATTGAGTAGACTGGGATTTTCCCCGAGCGACGATAAGACAATATCTCTGGCAAAAAACCATCTTTTGCAATGACGGCCATCAATCGGGAGGCACCAAACAAGGTGCCACTAATAGCGCTAGCTGTCGCCAATAAGGCTCCCAAAATAACGACAAAGTGTCCCGCAGAACCCAGTACCTGAGTGGCCCCAGCAGCCAGAGCAAACTCCTTGTCTCTTATTAAAAGCTCTTTTGGGATAGACGAAATCGCACCCATTGCAAGCACGAGATAAATAAAGAGAGCAGCTGCGATGGCCCCATAGATCGCGAAGGGAACATTCTTATCCGGCTGATCAGTTTCGTTGTAGGCATGTATCACAAGTTGAAACCCCTCAAATGCAACAAAGGTCAATGACGCCACTATAAAAATGGAAAAAATAGAAAAATCGGCATTAAAGGTGAAATTAAGATTGGAAGTGTCTCCAACGGCAAGAAAAAGACCGGACAAGACAAGAAGAATTGCGATCTTTGTATAAACTAGAATATCTTCAATTTTCCCCATACCTTTTACACTCAAAATATTGATCAAAGCAAAAATCAAAATGATGGAGCCAGCAACTATTTCTCTAAGAAATGGTAGTTTTGAAACTGGTAATGTACTGACAAAATAAGAAGAAAAAGTAAACGCGTATAAAGCTAATGTACTTATATAACCAAAAACAACAAGCCACCCGATAATTGAAGCCGCAAAGTCATTTTGGGTATAAGTTCTTTTAAAAAAAGAGTACGTCGCCCCTTCGTCTTTGTAATACACTGCCAGTTTGACGTAGGAGTAGGCAGCAAGAAAAGCGAAGACTCCGCCCAATCCGATAGCCATCGGGGCCGCTCCTCCAACAATATCAACTGCAACTCCAAGAATGGAGAATATTCCTCCACCGATCATTCCACCGAGTGCAACGGCAATCAGTTCGGTTCGCCCAAGGGGTTGTTCTCGTTTTCTCGTTACTCTCATCTCATCAGACCTATTGCTAAATGTGACAGAAAACATACCGCTCCCGCGAGCTCAAAACTGCTTTCAAATGATTTTACTGAAGGTCATCCGTTTCAATCAAGGTGCCTTGATCTTGGTTGCGGAAAACCTTGACTCGCTTCGGGGCACCGTCTTCACCTAAATAAATTTCGAAGCGAAGGTCCTTCTTTGCATCTATAATCTTAAAATACAGAGGGTATTGGCTGCGGACCTCGCTATCGGCTGGTGAATTGAGTTCGATTTCTTTATTCTCTAAAAAGTAAGAGTCGATAACTTCATCAGTGCGATTTTTAGAACTCACTTTTACAAGTTGATTAGGGGTCATTGCAATTTTATACATCGGCCCCCAGTCTCCCCAACTAGAAAACTTATTATCAGACAAAGAAGGTATCTCTATTTCCAACCGAATATTGGTGAAGTCTTTCTCCCATTTAAAACACACCTTTTGCCCGTTGAGGCACTTTTGCAAAAACTCATTTTTAGCGTGTCCAAGGATTTCATTTTGTGACATCGTGGCCCTCCAATTTTGGACCTATTATTTGTTGAAAATAAAATGAACGTCAAGAATTAGTACTGTACAACTATCCTATCTGGAGTTAATATGAAGCCCTATAGAGAGGTAGTCTTTGTGACTAAAAACAATCGAGTCATCATTATTCAGTTCCTTCTCTTGCCCTTGTTTGCATGGGGCATCCTCGGCACCACTCTGGCAAGCAAAAAATTGCCTTTGGCAGAGGTTACCTTTTCTGTCGAGTCAGCAGAAGTTGTCGATTTCACTAATGATTTTAATGATAATCCTCTCTATTTTATAGGAGAGAACAAGGCTTCAATCCATCTACTGGACAGACAAAGTTCATTTACCAATTACTTCTTGGTTGGAACACTCCACATCGTTATGTCTAAAACAATTTATCGGTTCTATACCGACACCAGTCCACCAGCTTAAACTATCCAATACTATTACATTTAGTCTACACACCTTCTTGGTGTTTTATTCATGTTTTTAACGATTGAAGCGGAGCTGGTTTTATATGGATCGCATAAGTTGCTTTGATGAAATTCGAAGAGTTTTGCCAAGTCAGGGACCCTTAGAGTTTTTTGTTCATCACAATACTTTTCATTGTTTCGAAGACATTCCTTTTAAGGACGCCATTAAGCAAGGGCAACTTCTGTACGAAGGAAATGTTCTGAAACCCGAGATGGAATATTTCTCTGACTTCAAAAAAGGGAAAATAAACAAAGGTATCTTGATAAAGCAAATTCGAGAACTTTGTTTTGACAGTGATATTCACGATGAAAGAGTCCGACTCTTTGTTCAGGAACTCTTCTTAAATGATATCAAACGTCGGGTAAAGAACCCGTTTCTACGAAAGGAATTTCGCAAAATACATGAAATTTCTGAGGTAAAAAACAAATTTTTTCATCACCATTTATTGAATACTTACAATATAGATCTCGATGAGATCATTTCTCCCTTATTGTTTCGCTTCTTCTCTTTTTATTTTGATCAAGGAGTGGCCTATTGGAAGATGCCACGTTGTAAAGATTTACTTACAACCTTTCGAAGTTACTACGAAAAGGCATCTCTTTTATCACCAAAATGGGAGAAACAGTTGGCAAAGGTCTTACTATCAACGAAAGACTTTAATGCTGAAGAGACAATCGACTTTCTACTCGAAAAACAGCAGCTGTCAGAATATGCTCATGAGTACCTTTTGGAGCTCAGCCTTCGTTACAAAGGATGGGGCGGACTTGTACTCAGCTTTGAAAAACATCCAGAATGGAACAAGCGAAAAGACATTCACTCTCGTTTTGAAGAATTCGCTGCGATTTTGATGATTTGTGAAAGTGCTTATTTATCAAGTCTCAATCATGAAAAAATAAAAGACTTGAATGAAAATAAGGTCACGAAAGTCAAAAAAACCATCTATTCACTCGACTTTCTGGCAAAAGCTCAACGACTCTCAGAAGAAAAATATTCTGATTTAGAATTTAAGTCGATTGAAAGAGCTCTACAGAAATTGACTGACTTTGATCGTTGCTTTTTATGGCATCAAGCCTTTGAAGAAACTTTCTACAGATCCTTTTTAACAACATTTAATGGATACCAGGAGCATGCAAAAAAACCTCATACCGAAACCAAGTTACAAGTCTTTTGCTGTCTCGATGATCGCGAAGAGTCTTTTCGAAGACATCTTGAGGCGTTGGGGCAAGATATCGAAACCTTCGGTGTAGCCGGGCACTTCGGTCTTGATATTGAGTACAAAGGAATTTTTAACGCTCACTACAGAGCATTATGTCCAGATATTATCCGCCCGACCAAGAGAATCACTGAAAAGTTACAAGCTGGCGATGGAAGTAGAAAATTATACGGCTACTGGGCTCAATACTTGTGGCTCCAATCGCTGAGTTCTAAAACGCTCGTGAGAGGTCTATTCTTGCAGGCGGCGGCCGGTCTTGTCTCTATTTTCTCTCTAAGCCTTTCTGTTCTGTCGCCCTACCAAAATTTCAGGATCGGTGAGGTTGTTAAATCTAATATAAACAAGAATATTAAAACTCAATTGGATTATGATGATTCCTCTTCGAAAGGTTTAAATTTCGAACAAATGTTGAGCCATGCCGCCGGTGTTTTACAAACAGTAGGGCTGATTGACAATTTTGCACCAGTGGTGGCCATTCTCGGCCATGGCTCCCATAGCTTGAACAACCCACATGAGGCAGCTCATGATTGCGGCGCCTGTGGTGGCGGCAGGGGCGCTCCTAACGCAAGATTGATGGCGACTTTACTCAACCGACAAGATGTTCGAAGCGGCCTGGTAGCAAAGGGGATTCAGATTCCGCAAGAGACTCTCTTTATTGGCGGTTACCACAACACTTGTAGCGACGAAGTTCTCTTTTTTGATGTGCCCGAACGAGAAGACGTGAGCCTTGCAATCAAGACAATTCGTAAGGCGGCGCGGAGGGATGCTCTGGAGAGATGTCGAAAATATGAAGATGTTTCTCTTGGGGTATCCGAAGATAAAGCCTATCTCCACTGCTTGGGCCGAGCCAATGATTATATGCAACCGAGGCCTGAATATGGCCATGCCACCAATGCTTTATGTTTTGTGGGCCCCCGCTGGATGAGTCGTAATTTGTTTCTGGATCGCCGAGCTTTTTTGACCTCATATGAGCCTCAGCAAGACCCAGAGGCCAATATTCTAACGAATATTTTATCTGCGGTGGGCCCTGTTTGCTCAGGGATCAACCTTGAATACTACTTTAGCTTTATGGACAACGAAGTTTATGGCTGCGGCACCAAACTTCCGCACAATGTGACCTCGCTCGTTGGTGTCATGAATGGGTATCAAAGTGACCTCCTTATGGGTTTGCCTTGGCAAATGGTTGAAATTCACGACCCCTACCGCTTGATGCTTCTCGTTGTAAGTACAAAAGAAAAAATGGAAAAACTCATAACTGAAATAGAAAGCTTGAACAAGTTGGTCAAAAACTCATGGATTCATATTGCCATCTATGACCCTGAAAAAAGGCAGTTGCTGAGGTTTGTTAGAAACCAATTTCTACCTTTTCAAACCGATTTTTCCAATGCTGTTTTCTTTGAAGATAGCCTCTCCCCTTTTAAAGAAACCCGAGAGTCTTGCCCAATGGGAATTGTGAGAACCTAATGGATATTGAGTTAATTTTAAAATTATTTATAGTCTATCTTATCGTATCAGGATTAATAAAAACTACAATTGTCACATTTTTATATATTGTCGGCTCACAGGATTGGGGCGAACGGCATGTTAAAACTATGTCCAATTGGGGCGGCTTTTTTGATGTGACTCTCATCTCGGGAGTCTACCTCGCTGGATTTTTTAACCAGTACCCACAAATGGTTTCATTTGGGGATCTATTAAACATTCATTCTGAATTCATTTTCTATACCGATCAGGTCTCACTTGCTTACCTATTTGTATCGACCTTGGTTTTGGGACTTGTCGGACGTTTTTCTTGTTTCTATCTTCACAAGGACAAGTATTACTACAAATTCTTTTCACTTTTTTATGTTTTTCAATCAGCCACTGTCCTGTTAATCCTCTCTGACAACTTTGCCTCCTACTTTATTGGCTGGGAGCTGCTGGGAATCTCTTCTGTTTTACTAATTTCCTTTTATAGTGAAAGAAAGGGGCCCGTGAAAAATTCTTTAAGAATTTTTACTTTATATAAAATATCAGACATCCTCTTATTCAGTGGCTTTGCGGCAGCCTATTCCCATGCCCATTTACAGTTGTTCTCAGAATTCAGCACCTTGAACGCCGACCTTTCTTCAGCTTATATGATCTTAACCTCTTTAGCGATTATGATTAAAATGGGAGGACTCCCCGTGATCTGGTTACCACGCGCCATGGAGGGGCCAACACCCTCCAGCGCCGTTTTTTATGGGTCACTGGCCACCCCTGT
>CBDUOS010000151.1:0-7167 GCA_965368905.1 uncultured Bdellovibrionales bacterium
TCGCTCTCCTCACTCCTCCCTTGGTGCAGTCATTCCGGTTGTTCCTGGCTACCATGAAGTTCACGGTGTTGGAAAACTCAAGTCAGACTACGAACGCAAAAACTGTGTGGAACTGGACAATGGTGAGCTAAGCCTGGCATGTGCTGTGGCCGCAGTTAAAGCCCAACACAATGCGAGTTACAAGTGTGGAAAGATCGCTCACCGCTACCATCCCGATCAAATAGACGGCTTTTTGAATGGTCAAATTGAGCCGGACTCTTGCTTTCTGACTTTGGATTAAGACTTTTTACAAAGAGAGCAAAAATAAATCGGTCCCCAGCCTTGCCGATCGGGCAAGGCTTGAAAGCCCCATTCGGTGACTTCAAATCCTTGGGGTGTCGACAACTTGTCGATTTCAAAGAGTCCCTCTTTTCTTTTTTGTAATTTCTCAATCACTCGATCGTTTTCATGGGGCGACAAAGAACATGTTGAATACACCAACTGCCCCCCCGGCTTGAGGGTGTCAAACGCTGACGCCAATAGTGAATATTGACGGATTCCAAAGTTCTTACTACGTTTTTCTTTCCACATCGCCAAATCAGAACTTTTTTGAATGACACCTCTTTCTCCTGAACAGGGAGCATCCAATAAAACCCGATCATACCTTTCAGGTTGGTTGAGACCAAAGAGTGAACCATCCATACCCTTGATCTTCACCCGTGACCGCACTTGCTTGGGAAGGTAACGCTTGAAAACACTCATCATTCGAAATCGACGCTTGGCAGACATTTCATTGCAAACTATTTCGCCGGTCAAATCCCAATCTCCGTTCTGGTCGGCGGCCATTAATTTTTCAATGAGTACCAGGCTCTTACCACCTGGTGCCGCACACATATCCAACACTCTCTCACCGGGTTCAATCCGAAGAGTTTTTCCAGCCACGACACTGGCCGGGTCCATTCGGTAATAAGGAAATAAAGATTGATCCCATTGCCCTAAATCAAACTTCTCGTTCACCTCTCGGCAATAATCAAGCTCTGCAATCACAGCGCCCACTCCGGGAAACTCATCAGGAAATCCTTCTTTGAGAAAGAGATTTTGTCTGGCCACTTTGGCATCCTTACTAAGAAGAGCTTCGCGAATGCCAGCCCAACGCTCTCCATAGACCTGTTCAAAGTAATTATTGAATGCCTCAGTCCCATCGTGTTTTTTACTCATGTGGGTGTCGAATCCTGAGTTAGATGCACAGAATTCTTGATCTCAATGGTTTGACTAATGTCCTCCATCCCGGCCGCTTTAACTGCTCGATGCAGTTCTTTCGGGAATTCCGATTGAAACCTCATAAAGTCTTCTGTTGAAGACCAAACCCGAAAAATTACTTCGGTAAAATTCTCTTTAAATTCACTGACGTAAAAATACGGGTGAGGCTCATCTAAGGCCAAGCCATTGCGCCCGGCCACTTCTTTAAAAACATCTTCAAGGCGAGTTAAGCTGTCCTTTCGGGCCAAGAGATACTTTATATCCAATCGTCGAATTGGGAAGAAACTAATATTGCTTACGGAATTTCCAATCACCATTTCGTTAGGAATTCGGACCATTAAGTTGTCCAATGTTCGTAGAGTCAGAGACAACAAGTTTCTAGAAACCACTTCTCCTTTAAACCCATTCACTTCAATGATATTTCCAACAATAAAAGGTCTTTCAAAAACCAAAAAGATACCGCTGATTAAATTTGATATGGGAGTTCGTGCAGCGAAACCAATCGCCAAAGTCAGAAGCCCGGTGGCACCTAGAACCACTTTCATGTCGACTTTAATCAGCTTTAAGAATAACAAGATAAATATTATGTTAAGTGTGTAAACGCAAAACTTGCGGAAACTAAGAGCTTTACGCTGTTCTTTCCAGTTGCGAATGGCCGAGTAATAAAGGACATTGAAACCCTTGAGCACCACTTGCCCAAGAAGCAATACCGTCAACCCAACAAAGATATTGCGCCAAGGGACATCCTGTTGGATTTCTCTAAAAGCTTGTAGAAGTTCTTCCATGTTACCTCATGATCTCGGTGACAGATTTAAACAAACTCTTGGGTAGCTTTTCTCGAGGCGGGTGAATCAAAGTCAAACGATCGCCACCAAGGTCCTCCGGGGCAAAGATTTTTAAATCTTTCAGATTTTCATTATTATCGATTCGGACCGACAACGAACTGGTCACAAAAACTCCACGACTTTCTTGATAAAGAGTCAGGTAATTTACTGGAATCTTTAGCTTATCGATGGGTATCGGTGCATTCGACTTGTTTTCAATGCACAAATGTGTCAAAGCTCGATGGGGTCGAAAAGGAAGGTTTTCTTCAATCAAGGCTGCATGAATTCTGGTGAAATGACATAATTGCCCCTTTGTCGGCGATTCTCCAAACCAAGTTTTCACTCGATGGAGAACTGGAATTTCGTCAATCACAAGACTTGAATCCAAATCGACCAAACGAATATTCATAGGTGTGCTTAAATGGATTTTAGCCTTTTCTCCCGGAAGAATCATAAAAGTGGAATCAGGCTTCACCACACAAGGAAGCTCTCCCAAACAGGGTAACACTTGCAATCGAGGTGAGGATCCAGAAAAGGCAAAGCGCCGTTCCTTTAACAAGTTGCTAGGTTGCATTCCGGTAAAAGGGTATTGGTAGTGAAAAGATGAGTCCATCCAATCATTCGATGTCATCCAAAGAACGCGGATCTCTGTGGGTATTTTTTCAAGGTAAAAATCCAGAGGACCAAAACGAAGGTGAAAATTCTCACCATCTTGCATTTTCAGGTCGGTCTGAAAAACTTTTAATTCATCCGCCTGATCTCTTTTCACTTAGGGCTCCAATCTGATAAAACAACACGATTCCCTTTTCGCTTTGGTCGAATGCAACCAACCAATGCCGCACGTTCATAGCCTATATTGTGTAGATCATCAAGTACCGCTTCGTATTCATGGGCGCGGACTCCGAACACTAGGCTACCTTGGCTCATCGAATCCCAAAGTACGGAGTTGTTCTGCGAGACCTCACTTCGATCAAATGCGACATCCTTTCGAATTCTCGCCCAGTTGGTATCCAACCCCGGATGAGAAACCTTTTTATTGATCAAGTCATCGGCACCCAGCCAGCGCGGCACTTCTCGTAAGTTGACCATCAGCTGTTGATGACCGGGTAACTTTTGCAAACAGTGAAATAGGAAACCCCACTCTTCTATCAGCACACGGCCCGATGGCTTCCAACGCAAAATAAACTTTTCGATCTGCTCAGCCTGTCCCAACAGAGGATGTTCCAATGATTTCTGAATCCAGCTGGAATTGAATCGATCTTCCAGGCGACCAGCCCATAAAAAACCAAAGCCCAAAGGGCGGGTCATAATCAAATAGTCATGGGGTCGAAACACCTCTTCAGAGGCAGCGAAACTCGGACCACCAATAGTCACACTCAGGTGCCATTGGGGACCGTCAAATGTGTCGCCTCCATCGATTTCAACACCTTGCCGATCAGCCACACTTTCAATGGCGCGAAAAGTGGACTCGAAAACATGGTTTAAAAGCTGGAGCTCTTGATCAGGCAACGTCAGGTTAAAACGCAATTGTTGTGGTTTCACACCATGGCTCAAACTCTTTAACATAGCAATTTCGGTGATCTTGATGGCCGACAAGGCATAGGACCCCCAAGAGTTGAAGCCGTTGAATGAGTTCAAACGATACTCCCCCTCTTTCCCCTCAGAGAAACGATTGTACAGGCCCTGCCAGGGGCGACTCATATGCTGAGCTTGAAACTGCAACTCCGCCTGCATTTGTTGACGACGTTCCTCGGCCACATCCACTTCTTGCAACGAGCGAATCATCTTTTGGGTTTTCTGACTCCAGTCACGATTCCAAGGCAACGAGTCCTCTAACAGCCGATTACGACATTCTAGGGGTGGATCGTCTTCGGCTTTAAAAATGTTGTGACGAAGAACTTGTGCAGCTTCTCCTTTATTCAATTCACTGACCCACTGTTTGGAACGTTCAAACTGAACATGGTGGCCCGTTACAAAAATTTGTGGCGATCGAACTTCGGTCAGGTCACGATGGACCAGAACTTTTTGACTGTCAAACTGAAGAATTTTTCCTAAGCTTTCTTTGGCGCGCCAGTGATCCACCGGCACCAATATGTCATGACTCAATTCACTGCCACCTTGCAATGTAATTAAGTGTTCTTGAAACTGCTGGATGAGAGCTCCAGTGATAACTCGCACCCCATGTTTTTTTAACTTTTCGATCTCTTTTTCGCGCCGGGATTTAAAAAATGATTTCTCCGACTCCGGTGTATCATCTAATATTAAAAGGTCTGACGTCTCAGAACCACCAACAAGTCTTTCTTTAATAGTCAGGGCCAATCGCAAGCTCATCGAATTAAAACCAGAAAACACCACACGCACCTCGCGTGGACAATGCCGATGAACTTCTGCAAAAAATTGCTCCATCTTATTCACAAAATCAAAGGGTGCAGAAAGGTCAAAGACCGACGACCATTGACTCACATCTTGTCCTTGTAAAGTGGGCTGAGCCGGTGACTCAACAGAAAGTCGACTAAACTTTAGACGACCAAACTTCTTTAAAGTTAAAACCCGCTCTTCTCGACTCACAGAAAGACACTGATCTTCTAAGAAGTAAACACCCTTACGCTGGCAAGCTGACCAGAGATCCAATAACCACGGTTCGTAGCTTTCTTTTTCTCGTAAGATCATAGGGATAGCATCTTCTGGTAAGACTTTTATGTTTTGAGAAACCAAAACAATGGGTTGCCCCTGCATCGAAGTTGGTTCCATGGCTTGAATCATTCGATAATGATGCTCACCACCGCCCACTAATACGATTGGATCCACTGCCCCTCCCTGGTCATTGATCGATGGCCTATTTTACCGAAATGACTGTGGAAATTGCCAGGATTGCCGAGGCACACATAGACTTACGTCGAGGCTTTATATGATTGGATTTTTGGTTTTGAGTATAGAAACAGCAAAAAGAACCCAACCAAGCAGAAAAAGGCTTCCACCGATGGGAGTGACCATGGCCGCCGCACGCAAATTCAACAGAACATAAATGTAAAGGCTTCCTGAAAAAATCACCACACCTAATAGAAAACATATTCCCGTAATCAGAGAGGCCGACCATTTTTCCCAATGGCTCCAAAGCCCCAATGCAAGTAAGGCCAAGGCATGAAAACTCATATACTCATTGGCCGTTCTAAGAATCGCCATCTGTTCGGGTTCTAATGTGGCTTTCAGACCATGGGCCGCAAAAGCACCCAACGCCACCGAAAGAAACCCAAGAATGCATCCCCAGAGCAACCAAATTCGTCCCATTAATTCCCCTTAAACATCGGTTTGAAGTTCTGCCAACACTGGGCGTAGCCTTTTTCTAAAGCGGGCGTGTTCAACGCAAAATGAGTTGGATGAAAAATATGACAACTTTCAAACATAAAAGCCATGGTGTTTTCAATCTTTTTCGGAGCTTCACTACTCTCTATCGCATTTTCGAAAGTGGCAGTGTCTGGGCCATGGGCGCTCATGCAATTATGAAGACTGGCACCCCCGGGGACAAAGCCGCCCTGCTTGGCATCGTAGGCACCATCGATCAGTCCCATGTATTCACTCATAATATTACGATGGTAGTACGGTGGGCGAAAGGTGTTTTCTCCCACTAACCAACGAGGCGGAAAAATCACAAAATCCAGATTTGCCACTCCCGGTGTCACTGAAGGCGAAGTTAAAACCGTATAAATCGATGGATCAGGATGATCGTAAGAAACTGTCCCCATCGTATTGAATCGGCGAAGATCATATTTAAAAGGAACATAATTCCCATGCCAAGCGACAACATCTAAAGGTGAATGATTTTGCTCATAGGACCAAAAATTATGAGAAAACTTGCCCACGATTTGGCTTGATCTTTTTATCTCGTAGGCTGCTGAAGGAGTTAAAAAATCACGAGGATTTGCCAAACCGTTGGCACCCAAGGGTCCTAAATTCGGCAGCACGAAAGGGTGTCCTGTATTTTCACCCATGTACCCACGACACCAACCAGAAGACTTGGGGTTCACTTGAAACTTCATGCCCCTTGGTACCATGGCGATCTCTTGCGGTTCGACTTTCATCACGCCCAGTTCAGTGCGAATTTCTAACTCCCCTTTTTCTGGGACCAACAACACATCACCATCCGCATTGTAGAAATAGCGATCACCCATAGGTTTATTGAGATAATAGTGATGAACCATGGCTCCCGCTGAGTTATTGGTGCTCACCATGGTACGAACACCTTCGACAAAATCACAATTAGAAGAGGGTGGCTCTAAAGGCTGCCAACGAAACTGACTGGGAGGCGTTTGGGCATCAGCCAAAGCGCTGATCCAAGTCGATTGCTGAAATTTTTCATAGGCGCCATGAAAAGTCGATGGATGGATGCGATACAACCAAGTTCTCAGATTTTGATGCCTGTCTCTGGTGAAAGCACTGCCCGAAATTTGCTCTGGTACTAAGCCTTTAACTGGAACCTTAGGAGAGTTCTGTCCTTGCGGCAATGTTCCAGCCTCGGCTTCACTTTCAAAATGGTTACCAAATCCGCTGAAATAATCCATACAAACCCTTTATTTAACAGAACTTTCTTATCCACCATGGACGGTTCCAGGGCAAGCTGTGATGCACCCCTTCGATCCCATAGAAAAGCCCTTTAAAAACCATAGTTTGCATATCCGTCGTGACAGGAATAAAAGACCTCCATGGGATATTTTCAGCTGCTACTGCGCCACCCTCGCTCTATCGGATTCGGCTTTCTGCAGACTTTTTTTTCGGGGCTGGGACAAACACATTTCATCGCTCTCTATACGCCCTTGATCATGGCCACATTCTCTCTCTCGGCCACGGAGTACGGCTCCCTGTATTCTTTGATCACATTGATCAGTGGCTTTGCTATCACCTTTATCGGTCCCTACATCGATCACTACGACGCTCGTTATTTCTCAATTTCGATTGGGGTCGGCTTGCTAATCAGCCTTCTTTTATTAATTCCAATGCAGAATATCTTTGTGGTCGGAGTGGCCCTATTTGGCTTACGCCTGTTTGGGCAAGGACTCTGCTCAAGCTTGGCCTCGATTAGCGTGGCTCGCTATTTTACAGAGGGACG
>CBDUOS010000152.1:0-7071 GCA_965368905.1 uncultured Bdellovibrionales bacterium
TTCGAACCTTCGACCGTCTGCTTAGAAGGCAGATGCTCTATCCAGCTGAGCTACGTCACCAAACCAAGGGGTCACCTTATCCGAAAAAAGGGGCCTATTCAACTGTATTGCTTTTGAATTTGACTATAAATTAAGCAAACTCATCCATGATTCGAGAGAGTTGCTCCTCTGAGGGGCGCAATTCAAGCTCGTTCATCTCGCACAGAGGTTTTTCTGCTAAGCGCTGCTGCTCCACCAAGTTCTCATTGTCTTTGTTGAAGTAGAACAAGCCGGTGACAAATTTCCCCTCCAACTTCGCCTTGTGCAAAATCTGCATGGCCGCCATTGAGTCTTTCACATCATGAGCCCCGTCATCCACTTTCGTTAAAGCCAGTTTCGACCCATCGTGCAGCTCAACAAGAGTTGAGCCTTCATAGTCGACCGAAATTTCCTCTTTCGGCTCTATGAAGCCGAGGGACTGCAGCTGGAACTTTCGCTCTTTGACTTCGTCGTAGCTTTTGGTGGAGCCAGGATTGTTGGCAAAGGTCACACAAGGTGAGATCACATCGATAAAGGCCGTGCCCTCAAACTCCATTGCGGCTCTCAACAGTGGAACCAATTGCTTGGCGTCTCCAGAAAAAGAGCGAGCCACAAATCCACATCCCATTTCGATGGCCAACGCACACAAATCGATAGAGGAAAATGTATTCAATTCACCACTCTTGCGCTTCGAGCCCTCGTCAGCGGTCGCTGAAAACTGCCCTTTGGTTAAACCATAAACTCCATTATTTTCGACAATATAAACCATGGGCAAATTGCGACGAAGCAAGTGACAAAAACCGCCCAAGCCAATACTGGCGGAATCTCCGTCACCAGACACTCCGATGATTTTTAGATTGTGATTGGCCATCTTTGCACCTGTTGCCAAAGGTGCCATTCGTCCGTGCAAAGAATTGAATCCGGCCGACTTGTCTAAAAAGTAAGTCGGTGTTTTAGAGGAACATCCAATTCCAGAAACCTTCGCCACTTTATAGGGATTCACTGACGATTTATACAAAGCCGAAATTAAATGATTGGTGATACTGTCATGTCCACAACCCGAGCATAAAGTCGACTTGCTTCCCATATAACTTTTACGATCAAGTCCTAATTCATTAGTGGCCAAGGATCCCCCCTTGATTAATGTTTTCGGCGACGACTTCTGGGCAGAGGGGCATTCCATCACAATTGGACTCCACTTCAATTTTTTTACAATACTGCGGAAATTCATTTCGCAGCAGCTGGGCCATTTGCCCTTGTTGGTTTTGCTCAATCACTAAAATTTTATCATGGCTTTCAATATAGGATTTCACATCTTCATGGAACGGAAAAGCCTTCAATCGCAAGGTACTAACCTTTTCTTCAGACAAGAAACTGAGTAACTCTTCAACAATCAAATTCGTACTACCGTAGTAGATCAGTCCCACACGAGCACCATTCACTTTCTTAACTTCCGGAGGCGGCACCATGGTTTTGATGGTCTCCCATTTTTTGGTGAGACGATTCATGTTCAATTGATAATTCTCTGCATTTTCCGAATATTTGGCTTCGGGTGTGTGCCCCGTGCCACGCGTGAAATAAGCTGCCAAGTCGTGCTCAGTTCCCGGTAAGGTTCGGTAAGGAATTCCATCTCCATCAGTGTCGGCATAGCGAGCAAATTCACCCAGTTTCTCAAGCTCTTCTTTATTAAGAACCTTTCCTCGTTGAAAAGGCTGATCCGGAAATTCAAATCGATCGGTCATCCAAAAATTCATCCCCACATCCAAATCACTTAAAACGAAAACAGGAGTCTGCGCTTGCTCGGCTAAGTCGAAAGCCAGTGTGGCACTTTCAAAACACTCTTTGGGAGTGGAAGGAAAAATTATGGGATGCTTGGTGTCGCCATGAGAACAATAGGCTGCAGACAATACATCTCCTTGTGATGTTCGTGTGGGTAAGCCCGTTGATGGTCCCATCCGTTGCACGTCCCAAATCACTCCGGGAATCTCAGCAAAGTACATCAATCCAATGGCTTCAGACATCAAGCTGATTCCTGGCCCCGAAGTTGCTGTCATGGCTCGGCAACCAGCCCAGCCGGCACCGACAACCATAGAGATCGCACTCAACTCATCTTCGGTTTGCACCATCGAAAACTTTTTGCTGCCACCCGCTTCCGTTCTCAATTGGTGACTAAAGTGCTCAAAACCCTCGGCCAAAGAACTGGAAGGTGTGATTGGGTACCAGGCTCCAAAGGTGCAGCCCGCATAAACCAGCCCTAAAGCTCCTGAGGTGTTTCCATCAATGAGAATTTGATTTTTAGTCAGTTCCCGTTTTTCAATCTTGTAGGGTGAGACACTCTCAGTCAGTTCAGTTCGAACATACTCACGGCCAGTATGAACCGCCTTTTTATTGATTTCAAAAACTTTTTCTTTACCTTTAAACTGGTGTTCAATAGTCGCTTCAACAACCTCTTCAGGAATACCCATCATTTCTGTGAGAACGCCCACGTAAATCATATTCACTAAAAGTTTCTTCAATTGAATCGAATCGGTGACTTGCTTAGCAAGAGTGTTGAAGTCAATGCCAATGCTCTCCACTCCTTGCGGTGGCTCCGACCCACGAATGCCGGAATTGTAAATAAACAGCCCACCCTCTTTTAACAGATTCACATCTTTCGCAAAGGTCTCTTTGTTCATGGCCACAACCAGGTCCGCCATTTTTCGGCGCCCCACATAGCCTTGATCACTGACCCGGATCGAAAACCAAGTCGGCAAACCGGCAATGTTCGATGGAAACAGGTTCTTCCCCGACACCGGGACACCCATTCGGAATATTGATCGCATTAAAATATTGTTAGCTGACTGACTACCGCTGCCGTTGACAGTGGCAATTGTCATAGAAAAGTCATTGATCCGCTGGTCCATAACATCACTCCCGCTCTAAGAACAGGCCTCAGAGTCTAGAACGAACCCTGTCCTGTTTCAACTACGTTGATGAATTCTTATTTAAGAATACACGTCAAACGGGCTCTTTAATGTCGGCATCAGGATCGATTTCTCGCACCCAGGTCACGTATTTTTCGTGGATCACTTCTTTGTCGGCCGGTGGATGCACAGGCCCCACGTACATATCCAGGGCTCCAGGGCTAGGGAGAAGCTGCCCCTTGGGCCACAGGGTGCTGTTTCCTTTGATATACAAGAATAGAATCGGTGTTGAAGTCTCTTGCGAAAACAGAGCAATCCCGCGCCGAAACTCTTGAATGGCCCCATCTTTTGAGCGAGTTCCCTCAGGAAAAAATATCATCCATATACGATCCAATTGACGCAGGAGCGTGAGAATCAGCTTCACCGCCTCTCCCTTTTTGTCCTTACGATCGATGGGGATCGCTCCCAAACAATGCTTCGAAAAGAAGTCAAAGACGGGGTTGCCAAAGAAGTAGTCTTTCGCTGCTGTTAGATACAGGTCAGGCCAGTATTTGAAGGGAATGGCCGCCGCCATCGAGGTCGCGTCTAAATGGCTGGCGTGATTCGAGATAATAATCAATTTCGGGTAATTTTTAGCCACAGTGTGAAACTCACCATGTAATTTGATGCGAACATAAAATCGGTAGGCCAAACCTTTAAGAAAAAGGGCCCACAGCATTCGAAAAAATTTTGAAGTCAGGTCGAAGTGCCGTGTAAAGAGAGGAAGATGCTTAAGGTAAGGGGGCAGTTTGGTCCACTGCTCATTTTCATAATCCCACTCCCAACTCACTGAAATTCTCCTAGCAGAAACAGAACGTAGTGAGCGATCGGAGCGACAAACACCAATCGATCGAGCCGACTGAAGAAATCACCACGCCCTAAGATAAAAGAATCCGTCACTTTGATCCCAAGGTCTCGACGAACCACCGCGAGCACTGAGTCCCCTGTGCTGGCGAACAGCACGCAGGTTAAACTGATCGCGCCCCAATAAAATTCGGATCGCACTGGTAGCAAATGACGCATCCCCCAGCCGAGAACAATGGTGATCGCGCCGGCCAAGATAAATCCCTCTAAACTTCTTTTAGGAGTGATATTTGAGATCAACTTGAAGTTTTTCAAATAACGACTGATCCCCAAGTAAATAGTGTCGAAAAACTCAGTGAGCATTACAATGTAGAGAACAATGTAAACCCCACCATCCATTTTCATAATCCAACCCAGATGCAAAAAAGCCCATATAAAACAGAAGTTCATCAGGGTCAGAGCCATAAACTGAACCATATGCTTGTAGGAGTTCCGCATCAGTGGGATCAGACACACCACAAACATCATAAACATGGGCATAACATTGAAGATGTCCATGAACTCTCGATAGATACAGTAAGTCGAGAAGATTATAACAGCATAACAGGCCCATACAAAATTGCTCCGGTGGTACATTCCTGTCATTTGAAAGAAATTTTTGGCACCATAAATAGAAACAAAACACAAGGCTGCCAACGGGTAGGGCCAAGCCAAACCGGCAAATAAGAAAATAAACGGCACTGTGAAAAGCCAACTCAAGGTGCTGGCCGCCCCTTTTTTGAACTGTGCATCTTTTCGGTTTAAGAATGTGAAAACCACATTGATAATCAAAATGGCACTAAACACCAGGATCGCAGTCTCTTTAAATTTTGGTTCGTAAACTAAGTCCCACATAGGCTTCCTATTTGTTGAATTCCAATTGATAGTCCTTCACCTTTTTATAAAGAGAAGAGCGAGATATTCCTAACTTTTTAGCCAATTCATCCACATCCAAATTTAATTTTAAAGCTTGCTGCAAAACTCCTTTCTCAAAGTTCTGCATCATCTGATTCAAGCCGACATCGAAGTTCACTGGATCAGCGCTTGTGGCCGGGGACTGAGCAAACAAAACTCCATGAACATCCTCTGCACGAACGATCGGGAGAGGGGCCATTAAAGCTAAATGCTCACAGGTTCTTTTCAACTGGCGAACATTGCCGGGCCAAGCGTAATCATGCAGAGCCTGTAAAGCATCTTCCCCCATGCTTTTTTTCATAGAAATTTCTCTTTGCGAAAGAAAGTGCTGACACAAAAGTTTGATATCTTCTTTGCGATCGCGCAATGGAGGAATCACCAACTTGTGCCCGCTCAAACGGTACATCAGGTCTTCGCGAAATTTTTCTTTCTTAACCAAATCATTCAATTTTTCGTTGGTCGCGGCAATCACTCGAACTTGCACCCTTTGAACTTCGGTGGCCCCCACCTTTTGAAACTCACCACTTTCTAAAAATCTTAACAGCTTCGCTTGGTGACTTAAGCTGAGGGCTTCGATTTCATCGAGAAACAAATCGCCACCATGGGCTTGTTCAACCAGGCCGGCTTTGTTTTGGATGGCTCCGGTGAAAGCCCCCTTCACATGACCAAACATTTCAGACTCAAACAAGTTTTCAGAAAGAGCCGCTACGTTGATCGCAACAAACGGGCGCTCGGGTTGGCTCTGATGAAGCATTTGTGCCACCACCTCTTTTCCAGTTCCAGACTCCCCTTCGATCAAAATCGGAGCTCGCTCACTTCTCATATTGGCGACAAAGCGACGAACTTCATCAGAGCTGTTCGAACTTCCAATCCATTGCATCTGGTTTTTTTTCTGATCCAGACTGACTCCGCGTAGGCGCCACAAGGTTTCAATTTTCTCAAGGACCAGTCGCAACTCATCGGCCACCAATGGTTTAGCGAGAAAACGAGTGGCTCCGGCCTTTAAGGCGGCCTCCATATTTTCGCGGCGCAGGTCTCCAGAGATTGAGACAATTTCAGACAAACCCTGTTGTCGGCTTAAGGTTTTCATCACCTCTAAGCCTTCAGATTTTTCTAGATCTCCCGACAAATGAATATCAACAAAAGCCGCGTGAAAAAAAGCCTGGTCATCAATCTTGGCTTTGTCTTGCGACACCAGTGTCCAATGCTCGGGCAGGCACATTTCGATCGTGTCCACCACCAAAGGATCGTCATCGACGACAAGAAGCCGGAGTTTTCCTGAAGCACCCATTTTTCCCTACCTGTTGATTGGGCTGATCTTATTAAAAAAACTCGCTTTTTACAAACAATTCACCGTTGGCATAAGGGGGAGTCTCCGTTAAACTGTGTGCGCTTAACCATCCTTTACCAATTCGAGCGTAGAGCCTATAGACCATTAAAAAGGAGAGTGATTTCGTGAAAATAGCACTGTTAGAGGGAATTCATAATGTAGCGAAAGAAAGCCTTGAGAAGCAAGGGCACCAAGTTGAACTTTTCAAACAATCGTTTGCCGATCAAGAGCTGATTGACCTTCTAAAGGACTTTGAGGGGGTGGGCGTTCGCTCGAAAACACAACTGACTGAAAAAGTATTGCAAAACTCGCCCCAATTGAATGCCATCGGCTGCTTTTGCATTGGCACCAACCAAGTGGATTTGAACACCGCTAAAAAATTGGGAATACCCGTTTTCAACGCACCCCATAGTAACACTCGCTCGGTGGCTGAACTGGTTTTATGCGAAATCGTAGCACTGTCACGAAATCTTTTCGATATGAGCTCAAAGGTCCACAAAGGGCAATGGGAGAAGTCGGCCACAGGGTCTTATGAAGTCCGTGGCAAAACTCTAGGAATTGTCGGGTACGGTCATATTGGCTCACAGGTGAGTATCTTAGCCGAGGCCTTTGGCTTGAAAGTGGTTTATTATGACATCATCAAAAAACTTCCCCTTGGCAACAGTCTCCAAGTGGGTTCGATGGACGAACTTCTTGCGGCTTCAGACTTCGTCACCCTCCACGTTCCAGAAACTCCCGAAACTAAAAAAATGATTGGGACAAATGAGATTGGAAAGATGAAACAAGGTTCTTACCTGATCAATGCTAGCCGCGGCAGTGTTGTCGATTTAACCGCCCTCACCAAAGCTCTTGATTCGGGGCGGATCGCGGGCGCCGCTATTGACGTCTACCAATCCGAACCCAAGAAAAATAGCGAAGGTTTCGAAACCAATTTGCAGAACTCAAAAAATGTGATTCTGACACCTCATATCGGCGGCAGCACGCAAGAAGCTCAATTCAAAATTGGACAAGAGGTTTCGGAGT
>CBDUOS010000153.1:0-6699 GCA_965368905.1 uncultured Bdellovibrionales bacterium
CCATTGGAGCCTCCCTTTGTGGGTATCGACCGATCGTGATTCATCCACGCATTGATTTTATGATTTTGGCAACAGACCCAATTGTGAACCAAGCGGCCAAGTGGTCCCATATGTTGGGGGGACAAGTCCATCCTTCTGTCACCATTCGCGGAATCGTGAATCGTGGCGGTCAACAGGGTGCGCAGCACTCTCAAGCTTTACAAAGCTGGTTTTCTCACATTCCGGGATTGCGAGTGGTGATGCCTGCGACAGTGGCGGATGCTCGAGATCTTTTGATTGCAGCGACTCTTTGTGACGATCCGGTTCTTTATATCGATGATCGCTGGCTTTACGACCTTGAAGACGATTTGCCAGAAGTGACTGAAATTCCACTTGAGGAGATCAAACCGCAAAAATTGATGGAAGGAAATGACGTCACCTTGGTGGCAAGTTCATATTCCACAAGACTTGCCATGGATGCGGTGAAAGAAACTGGCATGTCGGCGGATGTGATTGATCTTCGTGCTTTAAACCCTTTAGATGATACTTTGATTATTGAATCGGTGAAGAAAACTGGCCGACTGCTTGTTGTCGATGGCGGTTGGAAGACTTGTGGAATGGCTGGCGAAATTATAGCGCGGGTGGCAGAAACGATCCCGGTTTCGGCATTGAAAGCTTTGCCTCGTCGAATCACTTTGCCTCACTCTCCGGCTCCCACCAGCGGACCTCTTGAAAAAGACTATTATCCCGACGTAGAAACAGTAAAAACCAATATGGCTCAAATGACAGGACAATAGATGAAACGACTTTTTGATTTAGTGGCTTCTTTTTTTGGACTTCTTTTACTTTCACCTTTTTTAATTGGGGCCAGTGTTGCTGTGTGGTTACAAGACTACAACTCGCCCTATTATTTCGGAGAGCGTGTTGGAAAGAACGAAAAACCTTTTTGGATGGTGAAATTACGATCCATGGTTAAGAACGCCGACAAATCAGGGGTGGATAGTACTTCTGCCAACGACATGCGCATTACGCCTATCGGTCATTTTATCCGCCGCTATAAATTGGATGAGTTCACCCAATTGTGGAACGTGTTTTGGGGTCAAATGAGTTTGGTAGGGCCGCGTCCAAACGTGAAAAGAGAAACCGACCTTTACACCCCAGATGAGAAAAAACTATTAAAAGTAAAACCTGGAATTACCGATTTTTCTTCGATCGTATTTTCTGATGAGGGTGATATCCTAGCAGAAAGCAAAGATCCCGACTTGGACTACAATCAGCTGATCCGTCCATGGAAGAGTCGCCTGGGCATCTACTATGTTGAAAATCGCAACCTTTGGGTCGACATCCAAATCGTCTTAATGACAGTGACGGCCATTCTTAATCGTGAAAAGGCCCTACGCCAAGTCCATGATCTTTTACAAAGAATGGGCGCTCCACAAGAACTTCTTCAGGTGGTCCTACGCAACCAACCCTTAATACCCACCCCGCCCCCAGGCTCTAATCAAATCGTAACCACCCGCGGATAAGGTACGCCTTACTTTAAGCAAGAGGAGTGGGGACACCGATGATTGTGGGTGTGCCACCTTGATCTTTGGCCTCAACCAGTTTGTCTACTGGAAGACCATGTTCTTCGAAGACTTTTTCTGCTACTTCACGCACCGAGATTCCGAAGCCTGAGCAAACATTGAGAACATCAGGAAGATCTTTTTCGGATTTAGCAATTGCAATTAGCCTTTCGCATACCTCTTTGTTGGTGAGAAAATCGCGAACACTGCTCAAACCAGGAATCGGAGAAAAATCTTGGTTTTTGGCTCGACGCTTTAGCCCTTCCATCAGTGACCAGGGAGGGCCCGGGTCAGCCAATACACTGAAAACTCGCGCGATGTGGAGACTTGTTTTTCCACCTTGTACCAACTCTTTTAATTTTTGTTCGGCTCGTAGTTTACTTTTTCCGTACTCATGTTGTGGTGCTAATGGGGCATCAGTGTCTAGGGCCCGATCGCAAGCCGCTGAGTCATAAACATGGGAGGTTGAAACAAAAACAAATTTTTCAATACCGACTTGCTGGCAAGCTTCAAACCATTGAACCGAACCGTCAACATTCAGGTGGTGGCATCGGTCGGGATCTGCTTCACACTCTTTGACCGAAGCCATGGCAGCCAAATGAATAAAGGCTTTGGGCATTGGGGATAGATTTTGTAGTTCTTTAACCTTATCTTCAAGTGAGGATTGCAAAAGAGAAGTGACATACTGACTATTGGTCGGACGCTGCGATCCGATGCTGCCATTATGTCCACTGAATACAAGCTCTTGATCTTTGATCATCGTCTTTGAAACCGAAAAGCCCAGGCTATCTGAAAAATTGCGAGTAGAGAAGAAAACACTTCGCTAAAAGTTGTGTTACTTGCTCCCACCTTACGATTCACAAAGGTGATGGGGAAGGTGGCACCTCGGAAGCCATTTTTAATTAGCAGGGCCAAGCACTCGCTAAGATAAATATAACCTTTGAATCTCTGTGGTTGTTGGCACAAGAAGTTGGCGGCTTTACGTGAATAAAAGCGATAGCCATTGGTGTAATCGTGAACCGACCAAGAGATCAAACTTCGAGTTAAAAAGTTGGAGCAGGCGCTCAAAATTTTTCGTTTCATAGGCCAGCCCACAATTTTTCCATCTGGGTAGCGAGAACCGATAACAAAGTCGGCACTCTGTAAAAGTTTAACACCTTGGGTGAGGTGTTTGGGGTCGTGTGAAAAGTCACAATCCATCTCCACAAAATTTTGGAACTGATGTTCGTGCTTGAGGCCCCAGAGAAATCCATCTCGGACCGCACCGCCGCGTCCGTCTTTCTTCTGTCGGGTGATTAAGTGCATTCGATTTTTCTGAGCATGAGTTTGAATAAAATCACCGACCAATTTTGAAGTTCCATCGGGACTGTTGTCATCGACGACACAAATGGAAATGTCCGGAGACGATTGTAAAATGGCTTCCATCAACTGAGTGATATTGCCACTCTCGTTATAGGAGGGGAGAACAACTAAAGTTTTCATAGTTTAGAAAGGGCCTCCACAGCTTTCTCTACGGACTGAAGAGAGTCGTCGTTGTTATTGATAGGTGCGCAGCCAATCATAAAACCTCTTTCTAACAGGCTGTCTGAAACCTCTAGAGGAACATCCACTCGGCACTGTATATGTTCGATCGCAGGGTGTTTGGTCAGATTGCCGGCAATGATGGGTCGGGTTTCAATTCCGCAGGATTCCATGACTTCTTTCACTTTTGTGACAGAAACAGGAGAGTCTTCGGCAACGACAAATGGAATGTTCATCCATGAGTGTGTTCTCTCAGTTTTATCTTCATAATAATTTGTCGCTGGTAAAGCGTCGGCTCCGAGCATGTTCAGCCAGGGCAGAGCCTTGGTTCGCTCGTGGACTGATTTGGCCAACTGATCTCGATTTCTTAAATAATCTTCTACTTTTTTCAACTGAACCAATCCAACAGCACCTTGGATTTCCATCGGTCGAACGTTAAAGCCGGGTAACAGAAATAAAAATCGCGGATCCAGGTGTGGGTATTGATTTTTAACACTGTCTTTGTCGTGACGGTCACGAATCCAACCGTGAGCTCGTAGCGAGCGTAGATCATCAGCGAGAGCGACGTCGTCGGTGACGATAGTGCCGCCTTCCATTGTGGTTAGGTGGTGGGAAAAGAAGTGAGAAAAACTACCACTCTGCCCAAAACGACCAACATGTTTTCCGTTGTAATAAGACCCAAAACTTTCGCAACAGTCTTCGACCAATAAGATTTTATTTTTTTCACAGAACTGTTCAATTTCGTCCATGTTGGCACTTTTTCCCAAAACATGAATCAAGAACATGGCCTTGGTTTTTGGGCTCAGGGCTTTTTCGGCTGAGGCTGTTGAAATGGCCAAAGTTTCAGAGTCGATGTCGACAAAGACAGGAACAAGCCCCAGTTGTGAGAGGGGCCACACAGTGGTAGGCCAGCTCAGGGCAGGAACCAAAACTTCATCGCCAGGGCGCAAAGGGGCTTGATTGTCAGTGCGATTAAGCAAAGCAGCAATCAACAAAAGGTTGGCCGAGGAGCCCGAGTTCACCATCACCGCTTGCTTGGCGCCGACGAACTCAGCGAAGGCTTTTTCAAATTGTTTAACTTTCTTCCCCATACTGTAAAAGCCTGAAGCCATCACTTCATTAACAGCAGTTCGTTCTTCCTCGTTAAAACAGTCAGCGGCCAGTGGAAATTGATTCATAGGTGGTGAACTTTCTTGAGGTGTTGAAGGTCGGCTTCCACCATAATTTCGACAAGGTCGTCAAAAGAAGTGCGGGGTGTCCAGCCCAACTGTTCTTTGGCTTTTGTTGGGTCACCTAAAAGTAAGTCAACCTCGGTGGGGCGGAAGTACTTCGGGTCAATGCGAACATAGTCCTCATAGCTCATATCCAGTTTAGCAAAGACCTTTTCGCAAAACTCACGGACCGAGTGGGTTTCGCCAGTGGCGATTACATAATCGTCGGGGGTCTTTTGTTGAAGCATCAGCCACATGGCTTCGACGTAGTCTTTAGCAAAACCCCAGTCCCTTTTGGCTTCTAGGTTACCGAGTGCCAGGTGATTTTGTAGCCCTAGTTTGATGGCTGCGGCACCCAACGTAATTTTGCGTGTTACGAAGTTTTCGCCGCGACGGGGAGACTCATGGTTGAACAGAATTCCGTTACAGCAGAACATATCGTATGCTTCACGATAATTTACCGCCATCCAATGGGCGTAAACCTTTGCCACACCGTAAGGTGAGCGCGGATAAAAACAAGTGGTCTCTTTTTGTGGAGTTTCTTTCACTTTGCCAAACATTTCTGATGAGCCGGCTTGGTAGAACTTCACTTCCATTTTGAGTTCTCGCATAGCTTCAAGAAGGCGTAGAGTTCCTAGTCCGGTGGTGTCCGAAGTGTACTCAGGAGTGTTAAAGCTTACAGCAACGTGGCTTTGTGCCCCCAGGTGGTAGATCTCTTCAGGTTGGGCGGACTCCAAGATTCTGCGAATGGAGCAACCGTCAGATAAATCCCCGTAATGGAGTTTAAGAGTGCCGGGTTTTCCTTCGTGCAACACTTCGCGATCGAAAAGATGATCAATACGTGTTCTATTGAAAGTAGAGGCTCGTCGAACCAAGCCATGAACTTCGTATCCTTTTTCTAAAAGAAACTCTGCGAGATAACTTCCATCTTGTCCGGTAATTCCGGTAATTAATGCAATTTTAGCCATAGCGCGTTCTACCTCAGTTGGATGTGAAAATCGAGGGATTTGTAGAAAAGTCAGGCCATTCTCGGCTCTTGACGCTGTGCCAGGACTGGCTTTAATGTGCCGCCATGTATGATCAAAAAAATTGGGTGGGCCCTCTCTTCTTACTTGCAGGTATCTTAGGATATCTGAATCAGTTGAAATACGGGGGGTTTCCTATGAGCGCCTTCGAGTGGCCCTCTGTGGACATGGGACCATTTTTTGAACGCGTGAAAGACTCACAATTTCTTGCCAACGATTTTGCAGTTGATTCGATGAACCAACCAAATCCACGGTGGATTTTTGGCTATCAGGTATTAGGCTTAATGAATGTTTTTGCATTGAACTGGCACCAAGCTCTACTTTTGGTGAAAAGTTTTATTGTTGTTCTTTTACCTGGTTTTATGTTTTTGTTCTTTGTTGAGGCGACAAAAAACTTTTTAAACAAGGAAAAATTGAATGGTCTGACGTTGATCTTCGGAATTCTTTGTATTGTACTTATTCTTTTTTCCAACTCTATGCAGTTGCGAATTTCAATAGGCAAATATTATCAATATGAACTAAAGGCGACGGCCCATAGTTTAGCAACATTGTTTGGTCTTGTAGGTTCTGTTCTCTTGTTTAGAAAAAGATCATTGTCGTTCCCTTTTTTACTAGCATCAAGCTTAACACACCCTGCAGTCGGTTTCATTTTTTGTTGTATCAACATTATATTTCAAACACGTTACTGGAAGTCCTTTCGCTTGGTATTGTTTGTTGTCGGAACGGTTTTACTTCCCTTCATAATATTGTTGTTGAGTTTTTCTTCAAAATCACCGATTTCGACAGCTCAGCTAATAGAGATTTACATCGAAAATCGATTACCTCACCATTATGATGTGAACTCTTGGAATATATCGGGTTTGCTGCGCCACATGGCTTACATTGTGGTTTACTTCGGTTTGATGATGTTTGCTTTCTGGGGTGATCGAAAAAAAGTTGTGCGATCTTTAACTCTGGCCATGGTGGCTTATGTGGGGGCTGTTTTCAGCCAATACTTTTTTGTTCATGTGGTTCCTTTGCGTCCCGTGGTTTTGTTGGGACCAGTGCGTTTTACGGCCTTCAGTTTCATGATCTGTGCGCCTTATCTTTTGACCTTGGTAGAAGATCGTGTGGGAATTCAAGGTTCTGGGTTGCCTGGTATGAGCTGGAAACCCAGAACGGTGGGCGGTCTCGCTTTGTTGCTTTGTGCCCTTGTGTTTTTACTTTCAGAGACCAACCCGTTACCCAGGTTGCGTGAAAAATCTCCAGAACTATACAGTTGGGTGGCTCGCAAGACAGAACCTTCGGATGTTTTTGTTGGGCCACTCGATGTGTTAGCCGATGAATTTGTTTTGCTTGCACGGCGTCCTGTTTTTATTTCTCAAATTTTTCCGTTCAGTGAAGAGCTCTACCCCGAGT
>CBDUOS010000154.1:0-6599 GCA_965368905.1 uncultured Bdellovibrionales bacterium
ATTGAAGTTGTAGTCGAAGATTTGGTTGCTTGTTCCGGCACGCACATGCTTCCCTTTACTAAAGAGGTACTCCACGCCAACAAACAAGAAAGAATAGTTGAAGCGAACGCCTGATCCAAAGCTGTTCATATGGGCCCATTCACTGAGAGCACTGTTGCTAGCATTGTTTTCTAACGAGTAATATTGGTAAGAGATATCCAAATCCATGGAAAACTGTCCGGAAGACAATAACGGAAACAAGATCCGTCCCTGAGCCGCCACGCCACTGTATTTCCCATTCTGTGCAGAGTCGGACAAAGAGTACTGTGGATAGCCGACTCCCAATTCGAGACTGACGCCCTTCTGGGTTGTTGCATGGGCTTCAGTCGATAGAAAAAGTAAAAAAAGAAAATACAAAAACCATTTACTGCGCATTGGATAGATCTCCAATAATGGTCATGTCTGAAATATTTAAACTTTGAGTGTCTCGAATGAAGGCTTCTGATCCTACACGATCACCATCCGTCGTGATTCGTTCTATTGAATCGGTCGCAGAAGAGGCCACCAAGAGATCTCCATTGGCCAGCTCAACAATGCCTGTGGGATTATTAATAATCGATGTGTCGGTATCCCAAACCACCTGTGGGTTGGAGCCATCGGGGTCGGCACGATAAACGCGGTCATCCCCTTGAGTGGTGACGTAAAGGTAACCATCAGAATGTAAAATCGCATCATAGGGATTGTTGCCAAAAGCCACACTGCTAACACAGGTCGCGGTTTCCGTTGAAATGTCGTAGGTCAAAATGGCATCAGGGCCACCGGCATTCATCACCACCAACTGACCATCCGCATTTAGAGTGGCACCTCTTGGACTACTGAGAGTGCATGCACCCGTCGTGGTGTTGATCAAGGACCCAGCAAGTCGAATTCCGTCCTCATCAAAAACTTCAATACGATTACTCTCAACGACATAAGTGCGACCACTGTCTCCAATAACGATTCCATAAATGTTTCCCGAAAACTGGGCCGAGCCGTGGAACAGGGATTTGGTTCCATCCAAGCTCACTTCATAAATTGAATCTGTGGTATCCAAACACATAAGAACAGATGTTGCCGTGTAAGGAGCAACGCCTCGAGGTGTTGCATTCTCAAAACGGAAGTTACCCAATGTAACCAAACTTCCATTCAAGTCATAGAATGCAAATCCGCGATGGTTTCCGTCTTGACCCGAGATCACTAAATAAGGAGTGTCCACTGAAGCCTCAGACCCCAAAGTGATAATATCACCGGGCTCTTCACCACAAGAAGTCAGCAGAATCATAAAGAGTGTAAGAACAAAATATTTTCTCATCAATATATGTATCGGATTGAAACATCTGAGTCTTTAATAAAACTCAAACAAAAAGGGACTATGGTCGAGGAATACTTTCGACGGCCCCAAGACTCAGACCAATGGCTGATGCCAGCACGCAAATGAGCAAGAGAACAAAGAAAAGTGCGTTCCACTTATTGCGAAAATTGACAGTCCACCCGAAGCTGGGGTTCATTTTGGGGAGAATTCCCCGAGGGTCACCGGGGTTAATATAAAACAGTTTTAAAAACAAAAAGGGCCTCATTTCAGCCCCGGCGGGAAGTCCAGCTTCCCCCTTCATGCCGTTTCTCCCCTTCTTCACCAGAATGTATAGAAAACTAAACAGAAGAAGAAGAGAGAACAGTAGTAAGATTTCGTAATCTTGAGCAATCACTTTTCGGCAACTATGTAAGCCACCCAGCTTTCACAGTCTTCACCCTCAGTGACTTTTGTGAACTCTCCATCACCATCACCGTCTTCGTCGGTGCCTTCCCAGTAAACGTGAACATTTTTAAAGCCCACTTCAAGAAGCATCTCTTTGATCTCTGGAATTGAGTACAGACGCCAGTCATACACGAAAGCCTTCTTCACTTTCTTTTGCCCTTTGGGCTTGAAGTGAATGTAGAAAGTCGCGTAGTTGGTCACAGGATCCCAAGAATCTTGATCCCAAAAATAAGAGAACCCATCGTGCTCGGTTTCTTCTTCGTTAGGCTCGTAACAGTCTGAACCACCAAAGATATCAAGAATGAAGATACCATCATCGTTGAGTGCTTTCAGGTTGTTGGCGAAATATTTTTTCAAAGTTTCACGTTCTTTAAAAATAAAGTAACTGAAGTTGCAAGCCGCAATAATGTCGGTGCGAGGCAAGCCGGCATCAAGAACATTTCCCTCTGTGATTTTGATTCGATCCTGCTGATCCTTCAAAAGCTCAGGAAGGTAGTGCTCTTTTCCATAAGCGATCGGCTCAGGATCCAGGTCCACACCATAAGATTCAAAGTGAGGGTTTAATTTCACCCACTCGCAACTCAATTTGAAGGTACCGCAAAAGTCTTCGCGAAAAGTTTTTGGCATCTCACCTTTTAACTCTTCATAAGAATCTCGGAAGAACTTGACGTCCACATCAGCCGACTGCACAGATTTGTTATAGTAATAATATTTATCAAACTTCTTTTCTTTTTTTGATTTCTTCCCAGATGTTGTTCCCTCATGGGATTTCATTAAGTACGTCAACTGCGGCCTCCATAATGTCTTTATTTTGTGGAACGGTGTTTTCTTCTAATTCTGCAAATAATCCAATACCAGGAACATTTTTGGCAGCCACCACTTTGGGTTTTGCCATCAAGTCATAAAACATTTCCTGGGTCGTACGATACGCTAAGTGCTCAGCAAAGTTTGTCACTTCGGTGTCTTCGTTAACGAACATCACACGCTTGGTCTTTTTAATCGAAGCCTTAATCATGCCCCAGTCGTAAGGGTACAACGAGCGCAGGTCGATCACCTCGATGCTCAAGCCTTTGTCTTTTTTCAATTGATCGGCCACTTGATTGGCCATCAAAACGTGTCGCCCATAGGTGACCAAGGTTAAATCATCACCCTCGCGCGTGATTTTCCCTTTTCCGATCGGGATCGATTCATCCGATAGTTTTGGCCACTGCGGCTTCCATTGCGAACGATCGCCCAACGGGGCATCGATCATCGCCTTCAGATCTTTTTCAGATTCAGGCTCGCCCGAAATCATTTCTTCGCCTCGCACTCGTAGCAAAGCTTTGGGCTTTAAAAATAAAACGGGGTTGGGGTCTTTAATCGCCGACAATAAAAGCCCGTATGCGTCTTTCGGTGTCGAAGGCATTACAATTTTCCAACCCGGCATCCGAGTCGCCCAGGCGTCAAAACTATGGGAGTGGTAAATAGAGCCACGAATACCCGCCCCCACAGGGGTCATCACCGTCAATGGCATTTCGTAAAGACCGTTACAAGCCCAGTGCGTGTTACCCGCCATTTTTAGTAAATCGATGGTATTAAAAATATAATCACAGAATTGAATCTCAGCGACACAACGGTCTCCGGCCAAAGCAATCCCCATGGCGGCACCGATGATTCCGCGTTCGTCCAAGGGAGCGTTCCAAGCGCACTCCACACCTTGGGTGGCTGTGAAAACCCCACCCATGGGGGCACCAACGTCTTCACCGAACACGTCTGTCAAATTGAGATTCTTCTCGGCATAGTGAAGAGCCATTCGAATGGATTGAGCCATATTTGCCATTAGAAGTTCCTCCAGTCTGCGTTTTCATTGTTTGCGTAAGTATGGTCCCAAATGGTGTCAGCCGAAGGGTTCGCCTCAGTGACTACTTGATCCGCCAAGCGCTTGATTCGCTCGAAGTGATCGTCCCAGATCTTTTTGGATTTTTGCGAAGTGATCACCCCGTTGTCCATCAGTTTCTTTTTGAAAGTTTCAAGACAACACTCCTCATCTTGCACCCGATTGGCACCCGATGCGGATGAGTGCCCGTAAAGTCTTGATACTTCAAACTCCGCAACCACAGGCTTGCCAGTTTTGCGAATGTATTTCAAGTCGGACTGAACTCCTAGATAGACATCCTCAGGATCGTTGCCGTTGTAGACTCGCGTTTCTAGCCCAAAGGCCTTTCCTCGATCAGAAACATGCTCTTCACCATGTTGGGTGTCGTAGCTGGTAGAGATTCCCCAGCGATTGTTTTGAATAGTAATGTACATGGGTAGCTCAAAGCCTGGGCGACTGGCCCAAACCAAGCAACTGGCAAAATCACCTTCAGCGCTGCCAGCGTCCCCTCCGGTGACAATGGTCACGCCTTGAGTTTTGCGGCGGCGTTGCACGATTCCCGTACCGATTGCTGCTGAGTATTGAACCTCGATAGGTGAAGACACAGGCACCACGGTCCATTGAGGAAAACAGTAATGGTTCGAAAAGTTGCGTCCCCCTGTGCATGGGTCAGTGGCTTTGTTCATGATCAAGCGCAAGGCATCGACCGATTCCATTCCCATCGCCAAAAGGGTGGGAGTGCCTCGGTAGTGAAGGTGCCAATAATCATGCTGAGGGCCTTGTCCAATTTTTCCTAAAAGACCAAGCGGAACTCCAAAGGCCTCTTCGCCAGGAGACCCGATCCAAAAGTAAGCCCCACCTTTACGATAAACTTGAATCATGCGCTCTTCCAACACACGGGCATGCACCATCAAATCATAAATTTTTAAAAGCAGAGCTTTGTCCAACTTCAATTTGCTACCCAAGACTTTTGAGCGAGTCGACGCCCCTTTCACTCTAGCAGTGGCTTTTTTCTTGGTGGTTTTCTTGGCGGCGGCTCGAACTTGCTTACCTGCCTGTTTCTTACTGGCCTTCTTTTTATTGACCTTTTTCTTAGTCGTCGCTTTGGACTTTTTGGCCTTCGACTTTCTGGTCGAACTTTTTGCAGCTTTTGCCATTAGATCCATCCCCTTGAAATAAATGAATAAACACGAAGTTTTTGGATCCAAGTTTTCTCATAGCTAGCGCCATATTCAAAGCCTTTCTAGGCTTGTGTTTGGGGAATTCTGCTACGCATCAATAGTCTGTCTCATTTCAAAACAAAATGGCCCGATTTTTAATCAATTCCGTGATTTTTACCGATAAGACAGGGTATGAAAACGTCATCGGCTTCACCCATTAAGCTCATTCTCTTAGGGCTCTTGACCCTTTCTATGGCAAACTGTTCCGGAACAAACTTGGGTGACCAGGTTTCGTTGGCCTCTGGTGGGACTCCTGTCACCCCACCTTCCGACACCACCCCACCCATTCTGCAAGGATCTATCGTCGATGCCACTGACTCGGCGACAGATCGTGCGGCCACGGCCCTATGGGCGGTCGCCACCGACAATGATGAAGTGGATCACTACAAAATTTCGGTGGCAGAGGATGATCTCTCTGGAACTTGTGACAACAGTGACTTTGCAAATCCCGTTGGCGCTAACATTGTTGTGCCCGCCAACGCAGACTTCAGTGGGACAGGGTTTCAACTGGTGGATGGTCAAATGGATGGAGACAATGGGGCCATTGCCCTCAACCTCAAAGGCAGCACGTCGTACTGCACGAGAGTTGTCGCTGTGGATGCCAGTGAAAACGAGTCCGATCCAATCTTTAGTGCCAGCCCTTGGAACTTTTTGTATGAATCTTGTTTAGAGGCCAAAACCAATGAACCGTCACTCACCGATGGCGTTTACAGCATCGATCCCGATGGGGTGGCTGGAGTGGCAAGCTACGATGTCTTCTGTGACATGACCACCCAAGGCGGCGGCTGGACTTTGGTTATTCGTTATGACACGGCCGAAGCTAATGCGAGCAATTTTTTTCTCCCCACCGGAACTGGGCAAATTTTTACAAACCTCAGTGACCTACAAAGTCTCAATGCCACCGGCAATTTGACAGCCTCCGCCGACATGGTTCCGTTTATTCAAAATGGAGCCACCCATTTAATGCATGTGGGAAAGGCCGACGACGCGGCCTCCGACTCCAGCACTTACCTGCACTTGTATTTCAGCGAGATCTATCAATCCGTTCTCACTACCCCCACCAATATTTTTAATAATACACTCGACACCAACAGCGGTGACGGTGTGTCCGGCGCCATTGTCAATGGTATGAGCGCCGTGCGCAAAGATCAGTGGTTTGAAGCCGACTTTTCAGTGATGACAGCCTGGGATACTGATGGCAGCACCGCCAACTCCTATCGCATCGATGGTGGTGAGGGCAGTGCAATGTTCACCAATGGCGATCGAGAAGGAGCCGTCTACTGCACAGGTGTTAACAACTCGGCCACAGGACACTCTAACCCAAAAGTTCAATGGGGGTTTGCCGGGAAAGATGGGACGGGACAAAGTTACGGGGGAACCATTCACGTCGGCACGAACTGTAAAAGCGATTTGTCTTGCGGACCGGCCAACCAAATCAATCTTATGTTTATTCGCTAGTCTAAGGACGTTTTGGCAATCACAGACAGATTCAAGTCCGTCACTTCGGGCGTTGCTTCTTCATCTGTGGTTGCAAGGTTGTAACGTATTTTCAGTAAGCCTTGTGTAACGTCGACTCCCTCAGTTAACCCGACCACTTCTTGACCAGAGGTTTGAGCTACCCACCCTTGCCAAGAGGCTCCCCCATCCAGAGACAGGTTGGTTTCAACCACTACCGAAGTTCCTGCGGGAAGGACTGCGTTGAATTGAACTTCTGAACTTTCCACGATTTTCACTTGCGACAGGTCGATCT
>CBDUOS010000155.1:0-6428 GCA_965368905.1 uncultured Bdellovibrionales bacterium
AGAACAATAAATGGTTCGAGCCAACGGATCGTAAAATGATGGACACAATGGCGAACCATGCCACTCGTATCCGTCGGTACATGGATCGCTATGGCGTTGATGAAGTGGAATCCTTTATTGATGTTTGTTTAAGTATTGAAAACTTGATTGATAGACATGCTCCATATCAACCCCAGTCACGAGATAAAAAGAAAGAAAAACAGGATGAGACCCGTAAGGCTCTATTAAAGTTTGATCGCGAGTATATGGATGAGTATGTAAACCCAGAGCACCGTCGTCAATTTGAGAAAAAGCAAGAAGATGACCCAATGGCAAAGGTTCCTGAAAAACCTGAGCGAGATGTTCTGTTGTTCTTAATGCATCATGCGCCGCTGAAGCATTGGCAGCAAGACGTGTTGTCTATTATTCGAAATGAAGCCTATTATTTTGCACCCCAAGGTATGACCAAAATTATGAATGAAGGGTGGGCATCATATTGGCATTCTAAGTTAATGACCGAGTCGATCATGAACGATTCGGAAGTTATAGACTATGCAGATGCTTGCGCCGGGACTCTTGCCATGTCGCCCACGGGTTTCAACCCTTATAAGGTTGGAATCGAACTATTTAGAGACATAGAGGATCGCTGGAATAAGGGGCGCTTTGGAAAAGAGTGGTCCGAGTGCGAAGACATTGCCACTAAGAAAGCTTGGGATACCCATGCCGGGCTTGGACGCGAGAAGATTTTCGAGGTCAGGCGTGATTACAATGATGTAACATTCATTGATGAATTTTTAACTGAAGATTTTTGTGTTCGAAACAAAATGTTTGTTTATAAACACAACCAGCGTTCCGGCCGTTATGAGATGGATACGCGTCAATTTCCTCAAGTTAAAGCTCAGCTTTTGTTTCAATTAACCAACTTCGGGCAGCCAATCATTCACGTTGAAAATTCGAACTTCAACAACCGGGGCGAGCTATTGTTGACTCACCTTTTTGAAGGAGTCGAGATCCAGTACAACTATGCGCAGGAGACGTTGAAAAACCTTTGTGCCTTATGGAAGCGCCCAGTGAACTTGGTTACAGTGATTGATGAAAAACCCAAGGTTCTTCACCATGATGGCAAAGAGTTGAAAGTTATAGATGTTCTTTCTGAATCAAAAAAGAAAGAAGAATCCAAATAATACTGTTTCAGTATTGAACGTCGAAATCGTGGTCTAATGTTAATGCATGAACAGCTGTTCTGACCCTCAATTACAGTTTACATGCTTCAGTGGCTCTTATGCCGCACTTGATTGAAAATTCTCATTTTGAGATGGTAAAATTCGCAAAAGGCATGTCCCTTGCAGTATAATAGAGTTAAGAGAGGGTTTTATGGGGAAGATATTCTTTAGACTGACTATTGTGTTCGCGACCATTGTTTTGGTATTTCAAAACTGTGATAAAGGTGCCAGTTTTTCTCAAGATGTGAGAGCCAGTGTTGCTATCAATGAAGACTTAGGCACCGGAGATGATCAAACTGATTTAGGCGTGATCGACGCCGCCTGCAATAACCTACCTCGTAAAAACGCTACAATAAACATTCGGTTCCCAGAGCCAACAGAAACTTGTAAATGGAATGAAGATGGAAATCTAGGCCCACGTGATACCTATTTTCAGGCTCGTATAGAAGTTAAGAAGAATCTTGGGTTGCCTCCGGGGGCGGTTATTTGTGATGCGATCTTTGATTTCAAGCCTCAACCTTATCGCTACGATGATTATTTTGCGTTGTTGTTTAACAATAATATTATTACCTCGGGTTATGACTTTCGAGACAATTTGCTGCCACAAAATTTTGGTCTTCTAGACTATGAATGGGCAAGCATTCGTGGGATTGACATGGCTTTCGGAAGTGCGAAAGAACAAGTATATTGCCCTCAAATTCCAGGGGCTACAGCGACCTGTTCCTTTCCAGGGCATGACACCCAAGGGGTCATCGATCTAAATTTAGATCCAAAATATATTCGTGCAGTGATGTCAAATGGAGTGCCGGCGGATCACTCGTTTACCTTGGTAACTTTTGGAGACAATGATACCGGAGATTGTGAACATTCAGATGTAGAGTTTGATGTGAATGTCACATACGTCATTACTAACTGAATTTAGACGAGTATTTATAGGAATTATGGTTCAATTTCAGGTACATAAATTGCGTTCATGGATCGCACTCTCTGCAATGTTCTTTCTTACTTTGATTTATCAAAATTGCAGCCCAATTGCAGATGGAATGAATGACTTGGCGGCAGATTTGACCTCTGGTGGTCGGATCGATAACCAAGGTGATAGTGGCAATGAAGATTCTGCTGCTGGTGAAAACTCAGGTGAAGACCAAGAAGAGTTGGACGCTGGTGGTACTGTGGTTCGCAGTGATATCCGTCCATTTATTTTTGGTCACTCTCTGATTGTTCATGAAAATACGCCGAATCCAAGTGAAGAAAAGAAGGTTCCACATTGGTTGTTTTTGCTGGCGCAAGCAGCAAGTAAAAATTTTACCGCAGATGGACAGTATGGTTTCCTAACTCAACACCGTAATTTCGCTAATATATCTCCCCAGTGGGGATTCCAAGCGGTTCCCTCGGTTTGGCAAAATGAGCTAACTCCCTTTGCTGACGTTGACTTCAATCTTATTATGATGACACCGGCCAATTTCATTCAATACCAAGACCCGGACCAGCCTTATTTTGACAGTCCGTCGATTACACCAATTTCGGCGACCTTGGATATCTTCGATCAATCTCGCGACGCACATCCAAACATACCTTTTTACATTTATGAGAATTGGCCCGACATGGCCGCGTTTGGCACGTTTCCGGATGGGATCGACTTTGCCGCTTACAATGCGTCCACTCGTAATGGGGCCTTCCACTCTTGGTTTATAGGTTATCATGATGCTTTATTGGAAGCTCGTCCTAGCGGAAATATTAAAATGATTCCGGTTGGTCCTATATTGAGCGGACTGTTTACGGAAACAGATTTGTCGATGGTGCCTCTCACATCACTTTATGAAGACGATGCGCCACACGGACAGCCCACATTGTATTTTTTAGCTTCTCTTGTTACTTATGCTGCAATCTTTGGGGAGCCGCCACCGGCAAACTTCACTATTCCAACTACAGTTCATCCACTAGTCCGAAATAACTATGCCGTGGTTCGCTCTTATATTTGGCGAGAGCTACAGAACTTCGATCGTCCCAATGGAGACAGTCGCGTTTTCTAGGTGTTCCCACATGGTCGATATAGTTCATTGGACTTATTGGAACCAATAAAACTAAATTTTTTCTTTTTTGGGAAGAATGTTTTTATATGGAGATTTCAAAAAGTAATTGGCTTGGGGAACGTGCCTTGAACTGATCCCCCAGGTTTCAAATATTTGTTTGAAATCATGAGAAAAAGTGACCTCTACATCACATGAACTGTCTGAAATTTTTATTATTCTTTGTGCAAAATGCTGTTCATTTGTGGTTGGGCTATACATCAACCAGCTACGAATACTTGTTTTCAATCTTTTTGCAAGCCTGGGTGAGAACACGACAAATGAAACTATCTTAAAAAGAAAAGAGCTGAAAGGAGTGAACACCGGAGATCGGAATTTTTTTAAAGGAGTCTTGATGCTGAATTCAGTATTTTTTTCTGAGGTCGTGACCTGTCCCTTGCAGCCACCGGTAGACAACCAGTTGCCGGCTTCTGTTTCCACAAAGAAGTCACCAAGAGTTTTAATTTTCTTCTTTTGTTTACAATCAAAGATAAGGCCACGTCCCCCTTGACCGTAGTTTATGACGCCATATAGAGATTCGTGTTTGAACAAAAGTAGTTTTCCATTTTTAAAAGCCCTTTGGAAATTCTCTTTTTCAAAAGGTAGCTGCGGAAGTTCATTATCATCACCATTACAAGTGGCCATTTGCAAAGACTGTATTAACTCTGTAATTCTATAAATAAAGTAGTGATCTTCTTGTTGATGGGGACCCAGTATTTTTCCCTTTATAAGGGATGAGAGAAAAATATGTGACAGTTTCTTTGCGATCGGTATTTTTGTGGACCAATACTCCAAGCCATAGTGGAAAACGACTTCTGTTGAACGACTTCCAAGATTCATTGCAAAGGAATCATCTGGGAAAGCAAAATATCCAATGAACTCGAGTTGTTTCTTTGCCAAATTTTCTAAATCGGAGTCTTGGCTGAGCTCATGGATTTGAGCTAAAAAAGCCAGGGTGGCTGTTTGGTAACCGGGGTCAGGTCCATCATATTCCAGAGACCAACCCTCATCCCCAATGAAGCTTTTAAAAAATCTTTCTTTTAACTTTTGGTAGCTATCGAGAGCGAAGCTACTTTTGTTTAAAAGAAAAGATTGGTAGAGAGCAAGCATAGCTAACGCCTGGTGGTTGCTAAGAACATCTGTTTCTTCGAAGTGGGCTAGGTGTTTTTCGGCTCGCAAAAAAATAGAGGCTATTTTGTCTGTTGTTTTTTTTGGTAAAAAATCTTGGCAACTATCTTGAACCTGAAAGAGAGAATTTAAAATATATGCAGTGGGTCCGGCCCATCCTCTTTCGTTGTAGTACCATTCGTCGAAAGAGCCATCTCTTTTTTGTATCTTCGCGGTGAAGTCAACGGCGGCACAAATTGACTCCATCAAAAACTCGGGATCTTCTTCGTATGTTCCGTTGATTGTAAGTTTGTAAAGTTGTGCGAAGGCTGCAACGCCTTGTTGTAATGACGAAGAGGGAAAGTCGGATGTTCGGTGGTGCCAGTACCTTCGGTCAAAACACCCGTAAGTTTTCGAGAAAGGGCGTGAATCAAACTGGCTGTAAAGCCTTTGTACTTGCGGTCGTATGTATTCCCAATATTGCTTCTGTCTTGAATTCACGTTCTAAGCCTGTGTATTTTACATTCAATACCAGAGACAATTAGGGGCCATGCCATTTTGCAAAAATACTGAAATTTTGAACGAACAACTTTTGATGTACCAAAGGCGCGTGGCAGCCAAGAAGATTGAATTTCAATAATCTTAAGACCGGACTTTGCGACACTCAATATGGATTCTTGAACATAAGTATGTTGTCCACGTAGCCGCACTGAAAGGGCGGCCTTTTTAGAGTAAACCCTGATGCCTCCATGAGAGTCTGTAATGGTTTCTCCTGAAATAAATCGTAAATATGTTGCAAGAAGTATTATCCCCAAAAAATTGGCTTTTGGGTACTGATATTGAATCAAGCCTTTTTCGATAAAACGCGAACCTAGAACCAAGTCAGCTTGGTTTTCATTAGCACAATCTAAAAAGCGATTCATCTCAGTTAAATCAACTTGTCCATCACCATCGACAGTTATAATCCATCGGGGATCATGTTGCAGGGCCCATCGGAGCCCAAGCAGATAGGAGTGACCGAGTCCTTTTCCTTTACCCTTTACCACATTGACTCCTAATTTTCGAGCAATGTCAGTTGTTGCATCGGATGAATCATCAACAATTGCAACTTCAATGGAAAGATTCGGCTGATCATAACTCCAAGCTTTTATTGCTTTTAAAATGGGGCCTATGTTTTCCTCTTCATTTTTTGTAAGGATGAGAAGGCTGATCTTAGTTTGTTGCAATTGACCCCTTTCAATTGGATGATTAGACTAAGGTTATCGAATCATGGGAGGGTGGTCAATTATGCGAGCTTGTGTGTATGGCTGTGGCTTTCCTGGATTTGTGTCCTCAATTGGACTTTGTGAAAGAGGCCTCGAGGTTGTCGCAGTTGATACTGACACAGAAAAAATTCAGCAGTTTCGTGAGGGTCTATTTTGGGGGGGCGACCAGGAATTAGAGGTATTGCTGAACAAACATTTACAGGCGACACTGAAATTTTCAACTGAACTACCAGAGACACCATTTGATTTTTTTCTATTGGCTTTGCCAACCCCATTCGATTCTGGAGATTTAAGTACAGATACACTTGTTGAAACGCTTGTGACTGTTTTGCAAAAGGGACGATTCAAGTCTCACCCTAAAATAATTATTAGAAGCACACTTCCTATTGGGGGGTTAGCTAAACTTGAAAAGCAAGTTTATGAGATGGTTGGCAAGAGATCTGGAGAAGATTTTTTAATCGGCTATTTTCCTGAATTTATGCGACAGGGAACAGGGTTGGATGACTGGTATAATCCTCCACTTCAGCTGGTAGCTACAAATCATGGCGAATTCCCCAAAAAGATGGTTGAGTTATTTTTTACAAAACCCGATTATGTTCAAGATTCTAAAATCGTAGAAATGACAAAGCTGGCAAGCAATGCCTTTCATGCTTTGAAGGTTTCATTTGCCAATGAAGTGGATCGTTTGTGTTGGGAACAGAAGATTTCTTCAGAACAAGTGATGGACTTGTTCTGTAAGGATCATAAACTTAATATTTCGTCAGAGTATTTAGATCCGGGATTTG
>CBDUOS010000156.1:0-6402 GCA_965368905.1 uncultured Bdellovibrionales bacterium
GTGTCACCGGCATTCATTGGTTTTTCTTCACCATAACTCAACACTGAAAGGCGAGAGTCCGGAATACCCAAACTTGCTAAGTAAGCTTTAACCGCGTTGGCTCGTCTCTCACCAAGGGTCAAGTTGTACTCAATGGAACCACGAGAGTCGCAATGTCCTTCGACTTGCAAATTAACAGCAGCATTCTGCCTCATAAAATCGGCGTTTTGCGCCAAAATGTTACGAGCTTCAGGACTGAGGCTAAATTTGTCGTATTCGAAGTGCACTGTGGCAAGCCCTGGGATGTTTCCGCTATCGGAACCCATTGGGTCAAAACCTAAAGGTTTCTCTTGTACGCCACCATCCACTTCAATTGTGTCTACGGCGTCTTTGTCTTTTGATGAACATGCGGTGATAAATGCGATCGCTGTTAAGGCAAAAATGATTTTCTTACACATTTTGCACTCCTTTGTATGTTTGTATTTTAAAAACTCTGCAATTGATGTCAAACTCTTAAAGCTCCACTCTTCAGACTCAGCAGGGAAAGTATGTCGAATGTTCTAAAAAGTTTTATCTGTTTCCTAATCCTCCAACTGACTCTTGTCAGCATCCCGCTTGGCTTACAGGCTCAAGTGGACCCCGACATAGAATGGAAAGAGATTGAAACTGAGGGGGCCTATTGGATCTTTGACGCTAAACACCAAGAAGTGGCCGAGTACTATATTTTGCAGTTTCAGCGGGCAAAACAAGAAGTTTTATCCGTTTTCAAAGAACCTTCACGTAAGCCAACAATCCTTTTAGTGGATAATACCGACGTCGCCAATGGGTCGGCACGAGTCGCCCCACATCCAGTAATTGTTTTGTTCACAGTCCAACCGGACAACTACTCATCAATCGGGGAATTCGATAACTATGTTCACGAACTTCTCGTTCACGAATACACTCACATTTTAAATATGGAGCCCGTCCATGGCTGGATGTCTCCGCTGTATTGGATTTTTGGGTCGATTGCTCATCCCAATATGATTTTGCCCCGATGGTACACCGAAGGGCTGGCGGTCTACACTGAGTCCAAGATTTCCAAAACCGGAGGTCGTCTGAACTCCCAGTACCTAGAAGGGTTGGCCAGAGCCCTCACTCTCGAAAAGAAGTGGAACGATTATCCATTGAGCGACCTCAACGATTCCCACCCCGATTGGTTGGGGGGATCGCGCGCCTATCTTTTCGGAGGCATCCTTTGGGACAGCATCACCAAAGAAAAGGGTGATGAAATGATCTATAAATTCAACCAAAGTTACTCGCGCCGGGTTCCATTCTTCCTTGATGGTGTAATCGACACCCATTTGGGCGTGAATTATCAAGAACAATTGGCCCAGGCTTATAAAATATGGGAAAGTCGAGCTCAAAACCAAATCGATTTGGTTGAGAAGTCTCCGCATATGCCTGGTGAAAAAATCAGTGCTGATGGCGATGGCATGTTTATTCTGCCAAGAATTAGCTCCGATGGCCTTTGGATGGCTCATATCAAGCACGATTTGGATGGCGCTGGCCACATTGAACTTACCTTACGCCACCCAAAACTCGGATTCCGTGGTTACAAAAGCAAACGTGTGGTCGCCAAAAGCAAGACTCGCTCGGTGGCTTGGCACCCGGCCTCCACAGGTTTCGTTTATGAAAAACTCGACACATGGAAGTTTTATAACAGCTATTACGATCTCTATTTCTATGATTTGCGCAGCAAAAAAAGTAAACGGCTCACTAAGGGCATGCGTGCCCATGGTGCTTGTTTTTCCAGCCTAGGTAAGACACTTTATTTTCTATCCCACGATGGCCCCTCTAAAAAAGTCGTCGCTATGGATTGGTTGTCTCATAAAACAAAAAAACTCTATCAATCAAAAGTAGGAGACGACCTGCGCCACCTCTCCTGTGGTGACAACCAAACACTGTATTTTATTGAGCATCTTGCCGGCGCTGAGCCAAAGATTGTAAAGATTGATCTCTCGACAGATACCAAAAGTGATGTTTTCACTGATTACCCTGTTCAATTCGCCACTCATACCCACCGAGGTCTGCTATTTTCTTCGCCCCAAAGCGGGATCGACAACCTCTATCTATTGCAAAATGGAAAACCAACAGCTGTCACCAACACATTGACTCGCGTGCTGCAGGGAGAGCTAGACCCTTTGGATGATGGCCTTTACTATAGCCAACTGACTGCCGATGGCCCGAAAATCTTTTATTTGAAAGGGGCCCAGTGGGAAAGTCTTCCGGACACCCCACCACAAGTGCCCACCATCGTCAACTATACCACCGATAACAAAGCATCGGCCGACGAGCGTAAACCGTCACAAGCCTCGACCAGCAAACACAAAGCAAAGGGTTTTTCCCCCTGGCGCTATTTGTATCCCAATCACTGGATTCCATTTTTATATGTTGTCGATGGCGGAACGATCTATCAGGCCATGACTTCCGCTGGTGATCCACTCGGAATCAACACCGTCTCCCTTGTTGCCCAGTGGGACACCCTCACCAAAAAAGCGGGGGGCTCAGCTTCGTACATCAACAGCTCTTTTCCCGTCTCGATGGGAGTCGCCGTTTCCGATATCTACAACTACTACTACCCCACCGACAGCGCCCTTCACTATTCCAATGCAAGCGCTCTGTTAGGTTACCGCCTGAGTTTTCTCGACAACACCCGAGTTCTGTTCCGCTGGAACTACTCTCAGTTGGATTTCGGCTCTCGACTATTTATTCGACAAGGCCCTCAACTGCAGTTTTCCTACGCTGACACTCAGGCCAAACCGAGAGACATTTCTTTTAGCAGCGGCTGGAACTTTCAATTGGGCCACCGCCACTACCTGGCCGATCTTGGAAACGAGTCCTATGGTGAGTCTTATGCCCACGTCGGCACTTTCTGGTCGTCTTTCACTCCGGGACGAAGTGTTTTCTACCTTGGTGTCAATGGAAGCTACACGCCTCAACTGACCAACACCTTTTACTCACCAAGTACTTTGGCTGGACCTTTTTTCAATCCGCAGATAACCAATACGGCTTACCTGCAACGGGGTTACCCCACTGGGGTGTTTCTATCCTTCGACGCCTTGGTGAACGCCAATGCCGAGTATCGCTTTCCGATCACCGACATTTTCAGTGGGTGGACGTCGCCACCGGTATTCTTCAAAAACTTACAGGGGAGCTTGATCTTCGATGCCACCACTCTTGATGGGGCCTACAACAATTCAGATTTTCGATCTTTTCAATTAACCGAAATCGGACGCTGGTTTACCGGTTACGGCATGGAGCTCGAGTCCAAAATGAATGTGGGCTTTCACGTCCCCATAACACTCACTCTGGGCCTCTACTACGGCCAAGAAGAGCAAGCCTTTGGCGGGTTTACCACTTTTTTCAACGTCCGCTTGTGATGGGCTTGACAGAGAATCCCCTTTCTCCCTAACATAGAAATTGCGGCAGAGCGTCGCAGGAGGGTAAGGGCCTATGGAAAAAATGTCTTGGATAAAAGATTTGGTGCGAAGCGAGCAACAAATGGAAGAGTCCGGCATGATCGAAATCACCACGGGATTCGAGCCTGAAAAACTTTTGCATGATGAAACTATTTTGTTTTTAACACGCCTCAAGCGAGAGTTCGTGGATGCCACCACTGCCTTCAATCAATTGAAAGGCTCTCCACTTGGACGCATTAAAACTTATTCGATATCACAAACCCAAGCCGACTTTATGCTGTTTCGCAATGGCTTTAAATTGATTTTTGCCTTGAAACAGCCAGGAACAATCTCTATGACTTTTAACCGAGCCCAGGGAATCAACCCAGCCTTTCAATCCACTCAACCAGATGAAGAGTATCTGATGGCGAAATGGGGACCTTTCGGAGATTTGGTTTGGACTTACAACAACCAGCCCATCAAAACGGATTACCTCGTGAAATACTACACAACCCGCTTTGTTCACGAAAGCGCCAAGTAGAACACAAAACCTGGCAATTAAAGACTTCCACCCAGCAAGAGTTCTGCGGAATTTTTCTATATCTTGCTTAAACGTGAACATCCAAACGTTTTTTGATTTTACAGGACGGTGAAAGGATTTTCAGCTCTAGGGGCTTTTCTTTAACAACTTCCAATTCCAAAGACATCTCACTCTCAAATTTTATACTTGTTGAGTTTTTGACTTGCAACAAGTGACCTTTAAAACTGACGATCCAATGGTTTGCGTCCACTTCTTCAATCAATTTGGCTTGAATACGTGATCCTTTAGAAAGACGCATGACCTACCCCAGCTTGAAAGCTTGAAACTCACTCTGATCTTTGTGCTCCTGAACAGCTTGTTGAAAGTCGATTTGGGTTTGATCAATCGAACCACTCATCTTCGGCATCTGTAAACTTTTTTCGAAAATCTTATCTTGCAGGCTGCTGCTATCACCACCGTAAACACATTTCTTTTGATTCACTTTTGCAATGAGTTCAACTTCGGCCTTTGGTAAATTCAAAGTTTGCACAATTTCACCCACAGTGTGGCCATTGTGAGCCATCTGCGCAGCCTTAATATATTTATTCTCAATCTTTTTTTCGAGAATCTGATCTGGCGCTATTTCTTTTTGGATTTGCTGAGCCACCATTTTACTTTTCTTGATCGATCGGTCCACTTCGCCAATGTGTTGATTGATCTGCCCCATGGCTCCACGAACCTCATGCAGTTTTCTATCAAGCAATGTCATCAACTGCTTAACTTGGTTCTCTGTGTGGTCAGATAGATCTTCTAAAATTGAAATCTTACTTTGTAGCAGACGTAAACCTTGGGTGAGCCTAGGATCATCTTCTTTGTTTTTAAATGACTTGATCAGGCAAACCGCCAAACCAGCGACCACAAAAACATTGAATAATACTTGCAATAGAATCCAAATAGACACACCCACATCCTTGTTCGTGTTTATACTAATATTTTAAGGCTTTTGATGCGTCATGTCTACAAACAGAGACCTAGGTCAAGAGCAATTTTCTTTGTGATTTCAATGACTAAGAAAGCTCGCCTTGAAACTTTTGCAGACGTTGCGTGGCCACTTCCAGGTCTTTAGTACTGGCGGCAAAACTCAAACGCAGATAGCCATCCAAACCAAATTCCTGGCCAGGTACAACAGCAAGCTTTTCATGCTCAAGAAGCAAGGCCGCAAGCTTTCTTGAATCTTCTATGGTTTCGCCTTGGTAGGTTCGACCGATCCAAGCTGTAACATTGGTCCACATGTAGAAAGCACCCTGTGGCTCAAAGACGACAAAGCCAGGAACCTTGGAAAATTGTTCCAGGGCAAATGCCTTACGCTCTTTGAGAGCCGATAGAGCATCACACACTTCCGTCTTGCAATCATTAATTGCGCTTACCGAAGCCCATTGCGAAATTGATGACGAAGCACCTGTGGTTTGTGACTGAAAACTCCCCATGCCTTTGATTACAGGCTCAGGCCCCACGGCCCAACCAATTCTCCAACCTGTCATCGCGTAGGCTTTCGACATTCCATTAATGGAAATACAACGATCAAAGAGGTCAGGAGCCACATTCAACAAATGGGGGCTCAAACCTTTTTCATTAAAAGACAATTGATTGTAAATATCGTCGCAGAGAACGACTACTTTTTGATTCTTTTGTAAAACCTCGGCGATGGCTTGTAGTTCTTCTCTCGAATATTCCGCACCAGTTGGGTTACTGGGTGAATTCAAAAGCACAGCTTTAGTGTTGGCCCCGATCGCCGCTTCTAGTTGGTTTGCCGTCATCTTAAAACTGGTCTCTTCCGGACAAATTACCACTTTTGGAGTCCCCCCCGCCAGCTCCACCATCGTTGGGTAGCTCACCCAATAAGGGCTGGGCACGATCACCTCTTCGCCAGGATCAAGAATCGCTGTCAAAGCCGCATAAATAATAAACTTAGCACCGGACCCAACAGTGATTTGATTGGGAGCAATTTTTCTATCAATTTGTGGACCCACTAAATTGGCAATGGCCTCTTTGAGAGCCGGAATCCCCGCGGCCGGAGTGTAAGTGGTTTTGTTTTCATCGATGGCAGTCTTGCCGGCTTCTTTTGCAGTGGCATAAGTCGGCCAATCAGGTTCGCCGACAGTCAAAGAGATGACATCATGGCCTTCCGCCTTCATTTGCTTGGCTTTGGCAGCTAGTGCCAAGGTTGCCGAAGGTTTCAGTTCCTGAATTCTTTTTGAAAGCATAACCACTCCTAGTGTGTGATCTCAACATAACAAAAGCGCTCAGAAAACTTAACCAAAAATATAGTGGGATAGAAATTTGTCTCCAAAACTTTGTCGCTTCTTGAGCAAAAGAGGTCCATAGCTGTCTTGTACAGTCTCTTGAGACGTGGACTCTATAAAAACTTCAGTACCCAACTTAAACACTTCCGATTGTGACAAG
>CBDUOS010000157.1:0-6321 GCA_965368905.1 uncultured Bdellovibrionales bacterium
CTAAAGCTTCTTTTTCTGCATATGAAACATTTGCAAAAGAAAGAAATGTAGATAGTTGGAGTCGGTACACCTGCGACGCACCGGGTGCAGGAATAGGGCCTGGCACCTTTTGTGGAAAGTGTCGGTATTTTTTACGAGGTTGGTTTGGTTTGGGATTTTTCTTTGTGAACTCGAAGGGAGGGGAGATTGAGTGCTGGAGTGGGTTTTGGATGATTTTGTTTCTTAACTTTTAATATCAGTAGCCGATTCTTTGTTTGATGATTTTTCGATTTTTCAGTTTTATTTTAATATTTACGATTGCAGGCTGTGGTGGCTATAGCTCCAACTTGGATCAATTGGGAAGCCAATCCAGCTTTACTGATGTGGATATTCCTGCGGATTTTCCAGCCCCTGAGGATGAGGTTGAAGAGGAGCCCATTCCTGACGAAGTCACACCTCCTCCAGTGCAGGTCAGTTTAAAAAACACTTTTCATATCGAAGAGAATGTTTTCGATTTAGCTCATGGCCCGGCTTTACGTTGGGATGGTTGTATCAAAGAGAAAGCCTCACAAGGAGGATACAACAGTGATAGCCAATGTGGTCGCGCCTATTTTCATCCCAGCTTTGCTAATAACTTAAACGACGTCTTTTTTCAGTGTGTGCATGATGCCGCTCAATCCGCTCAGTTGCCAGTGCCGCAACGAATTTTCGTGCGGCACCTCGGTACTTACAATGACCGAGCGGCTCGCAACTCTAGCCGCCTCAGTCATCATGCCTATGCTCGCGCCTGGGATATCGTAAATTTTAATCTTTACGACAAGAGTGGAAATCTACATCGGATATCCACATTGTTGCGAGACTATAAAGACGAACAAGCCATTTTCTATGATGAGTTTCGCGCCTGTTGGCGCGATTCGATGCCAAGCTCCTGTGGACCGGGTGATAGTGAGTATCGTGGTTCTGTTGGGCACCAAGCCTCACAAATGGGTGGCAATTCTCTTCATAATGACCACCTTCATTTGGCTTTTCCACTTTGTGCGGGGAACTCATGAGTCGTAAAATTTTAGCTTTTCTTTTTTGCCTTTATCTTCCTAGCGCCTTAGCCAAAGCTAGTGATGGAGACTTTCGTATTTTAAAAGAGATTGAACATGAAGGCCATCAAGTGAAGTTGATTGTGCGCGAGGATGGACACTTATTGGGGCAACCTTACCAGGTTGAGTTGCGCGCCAATTGTGCGTCAGCAAGCTCCAACCCAATGAAGTGGCCGGTGCAAGACTCATTTTCTGTCTGTGACCTGAACCCTGAATCAGCACGAGTGAATTCGCAAAGAACTGGAGTCGCTATCAAAACCAAGTTGGCCGATCACGGGAATTTCGAAAAACAAATAGAATTGGGTGTTCAATCACCGCAAGCCACTTGTGAAGAAAAGACCACGATTAAAAAATTCTCTTTACGTGGTCTTTGCAAATAATTTTATTGAGTGACTTTGGCTTTCTTCTTTTTTGTTGGTGTTTTGCTTTTTCCAAAGCTGATGGAAATTTGCCCGTCCTTCAAGACGACTTTAGCAGTGCCGCTATCGCTCAGTTTGCCAAAAAGAATCTCTTCAGAAAGAGCTTTCTTGATGTGTTCATCGATCACACGGGCTAAGGGTCTGGCACCATAAACAGGGTCGAAGCCCTTATCAATGAGCCAATCACGAGCCGGCTTCGATACATCCAGCTCCACAGATTTCTTTTTCAGCTGCTCGGACAACTCAAGTAAGAACTTATCTAGAACTCTTTCACAAATAAACGAGTTGAGAGGCGAGAAGTGTACCACTTGATCCAGACGATTGAGGAACTCCGGAGAGAAGTGGCGTTTGATCGCCTCGTCACTTACCTTGGTGGGATCGGCCGGATTGATTCCAATAGAACCTTTTGCGGCATCTCTCGCTCCACAGTTAGTCGTCATAATAATCGTCGCATGTGTGAAGTCCGCAGTTTTGCCATGAGGATCAGTGAGAGTTCCGTTGTCAAAAACTTGCAAGAGAATATTTAGTAGATCCGGATGTGCTTTCTCGATTTCATCCAATAGCAACACACAGTATGGTGACTTGGTGACGGCTTCAGTTAATAGCCCCCCTTCTTCAAACCCCACATATCCAGGAGGTGCTCCAATCAATCGCGCCACCGCATGTTTCTCCATGTACTCACTCATATCAAAACGGATAAATTTATTACCTAAATGATTTGAGAGTTGCTTAGCCACTTCGGTCTTGCCGACACCTGTCGGGCCGGCGAATAGAAAAGACCCAACAGGTTTACGGTCTCTGCCGAGCCCAACTCGGTTCATCTTTATGGAGGAGACCAAGCCTTCGATGGCTGGATCTTGACCAAAGATCAAAGACTTTAAACGTAGATCCAAGTTCTTAAGTTTATCAATATCGGAAGAAGAAACTGTGTGTGAAGGCACTTGCCCCATCTGTGCGACCACCAATTCGATTTGGTCCTTGGTAACTTCGACGGGGTCCTCTGAAGTGCGCTTTAAATTTATTTTGGCACCCACTTCATCGATAATGTCGATGGCTTTGTCAGGGAGGTGCTTGTCAAAAATATATTTTCCAGACAACTCAACGGCTGTTTGTAAAACTTCATCGGAATAGGTGACATTGTGAAACTTCTCATAGTGAGGTTTCAGCCCCTTTAATATCTCAATGGACTCTTCGCTTGAAGGTTCAGTGACATCAATTTTTTGAAAACGACGTGCGAAAGCCCGATCTTTCTCAAGGTGCTGGCGAAACTCTTTGTATGTTGTGGATCCGATGCAACTCAATTCTCCACTGGCTAAAACAGGTTTCAAGAGATTTGAAGCATCGAGGCTACCACCTCCGGTGGCTCCGGCGCCCATCAGAGTATGAATTTCATCGATAAACAAAATGGCATGAGGCTCTTGGTGAAGATCACTAAGGACTTTCTTCAGCCTCTGTTCAAAATCTCCACGGTATTTCGAGCCGGCAATCAAGGTTCCTAGATCCAGCGAGTAAATCACTGCGTCGTCCAAAATTTTGGGAACCTTTCCGTTAACAATGTGTAAAGCCAAGCCGTCGGCTAAAGCAGTTTTACCCACCCCGGGTTCACCCACCAAAAGTGGATTGTTCTTGGTTCGGCGAGACAAAACTTGCACCATTCTTTCAATAACATCTTCGCGCCCGATGATTGGATCAATCTTACCTTTTTTGGCTTTTTCATTTAAGTTGGTAGTGAATTGATTCAATGTTGATTGTTTTTGTTTTTCTGGTTGCGCCGTAGTCATCGGTACATTGCTGGTTGGCGATTGGTTGAGTCGACCGTGAGCTACGGCATTCACCACCTCAAAAGTTTCCACTCCAGTTTTAAGAAAAAAGAAACGAGCGTGAGAGTCTTTTTCTTCGAGTATAGAAATTAAAATATGCTCTGGATAAACCATGGATTTACCTGAGTTTTGCACCTGAATAACAGCTCTTTGTAAAACTCGGTGAACAGCAATTGTAAATTCAGGTTTCACTATTTTTTGGTCAGGGACTTGTGGGCAGTGCTGGTCAATGAAGTTCACTAATTCATCGAGCATCTTCAGGCGATCGATACCCAAATCATCACAAAGGTTGATCACTGGAGGGACGGTTAATAAAGAGTGAAGCAAGTGCTCAATACTCACATATTCATTTTTCTTTTTCTGTGCAAGATGAATGGATTGGTTGAGGGCCACTTCGACTTCTGGATTTAACATAACACTCCTTGTTCTTTCCGTCGTATCTCAATGAATATGAGGTGCCTTTTAAAAAAAGCAAGGCCTCTAAATTATTCTTTCTCCATGGTGCATTTCAGTGGGTATTTATTTTGTTTTGCCAAATTGTTGGTCAAGAAGACTTTTGTTTCAGCAACCTCAAAACTGAACACGCCAGCAATTCCCCGTCCTGTTTTGTGGACGTCTAACATGATCTTTTTGGCCTCTTCTGGTTTTTTGTTAAAAAATTTCTGTAAAACATGGGTTACGAAATCCATAGGAGTGAAGTCGTCGTTCATTAAAACCACTTTGTAAAACGAGGGCTCTTGGATTTCGGCTTTATCTATCACTCCTGTGTCTAGGTTTTCGTCTAGTTCATTGTCTTGGTTTGATACGATTTTATGTCTACTCATAGAGCTTTTATAACATAAAAAAAGACTCTGGTCTGTGTGAGTTTAGCCTTGTCCTGGACCAAGATGAGACGTTTTTTGTATCAGCCTAGGAAAGATGCTGTTTAAACAAATTAAGACTTTACCCCCTGAAAATACCGTCGATATAATATACGAGTGTCGATAAACTAAATAACCATAAGGGGTGAACGTGTTATCAAATAATAAAGGTTTCTCATTGATCGAATTGATGGTCGTGGTTGCTATTATTGCGATTCTTTCAACGATTGCGATTCCGAGTTATCAGATCTTTCAAGCGAAAGCTCGCCAAAAAGAAGGTTTTGCACTATTGGGTGGATACTTTCAAGCGGCTCAAGCGGCTCGTACTGAATATAACTTTTTTCCAGGCAACTTTGTGGGTACAGGGTTTGCGCCAGTGGGTTCTCTAGGCTACCGCGTAGTGACTGCTGATAATGGTACTCCACTTCCTTTTGGACAGGTTCAAGAGGCCGCTTGTATAACAACGGCCAATGGAGTCTGCACTACTCCCAACTTCGCAGAATGGTTGGAGTGTGGAGACGCTGGTACAACTTGTCAGGCTGGAGTTTTGGCTGCGCCAGACAACACCATCGGACCCATAGCACCGGCTGCTGCTGGTGTGGCTGCAGGAACCAATGCCTTTCAAACAAACGCTGCTGGAGTGATCAGTACCAAAGCGGCTGCCATTGATGAGTATTTCATCAATGAAACCAAGTCTCTGACAATGGTGACAGACGGAACCAAATAAGTTCTCTGTTAACATTTGATTTTTCTACAAAGACCGCTATCATTCTGGTAGCGGTTTTTTTATGAAAGTAATAGCAAGTTTTGCCATTGTATTTGCCATTCTTCAGGTTCTCCTGAGCTTCGACTACTCTACAGAACGCACGAAAATCTTTATCGGTCCCTCTAAAAATATCAAGGGGTTTACCTTTGGCTATGATGACTTCATGGCCAGTGTGATGTGGGTGCGCTTGGTACAAGATTTCCATATCTGTGATCAAAGTGCTCGTAAGGTCAAGTATCCCGGCTTTAAAGACAATACAGATCCCTTAGGTGAAATCCTCACTAGAGAGCTGCCAAACTCACGATGCGAAGACGGGTGGGTTTTTCAGATGTTGGATGTGATCACCGATCTGCAGCCCAAGTTTCGCAGTGCCTATGTGGATGGAGGCACCATGCTCAGCGTTTTGGTGGACGACCGGACGGGGGCGCAAAAAATCTTTCACAAAGGTTTGGACTTTTTTCCCAAGGACTGGGAGTTGCTCTATCGAGCCGCATATCATGAGATGTTTGAGCTACAAGACGCCGAAACATCGAAATCTTTAATGCTGAGAGCCGCCCAGAACGGCTCCCCCCCATGGGTTTATTCGTTGGCGGCTCAACTTTTCTCACGAACTGGGCAGGCTGCTTTTGCACTGACAATCTTGGAGTCCGTCTTGGAGAGAGATTTGGGCGGGCAGTACTCAGGCCGCATCAAACGCCGCATGCAAATCATCAAAGAATCCATGGAAAACCAAAAAAAATAGCTCCAACCTGCTAGAAAAGGTACGCCGTTCCGAAAAAAGGGAACGGCGTACCTTTTCTAGCAGCGGGACTCCTTTTCTCGTAGTAGTGTTAAGTGCTTAAATTTTGTGCTTATCTGAGGCATTTTTCCCTGATTTTCCTGATTTCACTGCCTTGACAGTTGCGCGTAGCGCCCCATTTTAAGTAGAGACAAGGAAAATGCCTGATGAGCCGTGATTATTACGAAATTCTAGGAGTTGAACGTAGCGCCAGTGAATCTGAGATTAAAAAGGCCTATCGTAAAATCGCCATGAAATTCCATCCAGATAAAAACCCTGGGGACCAAGCTGCCGAAGACAAATTTAAAGAGGCCGCCGAAGCCTACAGCGTCTTGGGAGATTCTGACAAAAAAGCCAAGTACGACCAGTTTGGTCATGCTGCCTTCAATGGCGGTGGCCCTGGTTTCAACGCCCAAGGTTTTGAAAATGTTGAAGATATTTTCTCAAGCTTTGGAGACATCTTCAGCGATTTTTTCGGGATGGGTGGCATGGGTGGCGGCCCACGTGGGCAACGCTCGCGGACAGGCCCCCGTCGAGGGGCTGACTTGCGCTACCGCCTAGAAGTGGAGCTAGACGAAGTCATCACCGGTTTAGAGCGAAATTTAGAG
>CBDUOS010000158.1:0-5871 GCA_965368905.1 uncultured Bdellovibrionales bacterium
AGTTTGATGTAAACCGTTTGGACTTTACAGTCTCGGCTAAAATAACTCCTGATCGTGTCGATACTGCGCAGGTGATTGCTATGCGCAAAGGAACTTGGAGATTTGAAGTCTCCGCTGATGGTTACCTACAGGTGGTTACCAAGAACCTTGGTAACAAACCCACTGTGGTGAAGTCCTCAGCCCGCCTGACCGCAGGCAAGTCCTATGACGTGGCCTTCACGATCTACGCCTTCAAGTCCTTAAACACAGTCGTAAAAATTTACGCCCGCGACCACGGTCATGACCTAGACAACGAAGAGCGATTGATTCAGGTAGCTCGTCAAGAGACGTCTAAAGGACTACAGTCAAACTACAACACGATTTACATTGGAGCCGATCCATCCGCCAGCCACACCTCTTTCTTTGGCTTGGTTGAGGATTTTAGAATTTACCACGCTCCTCTCAAGCGTGGGGAAATCGGTTATGGTCAGCGCTGGTGGGGAAATCGATTCGACTAAAACTTATAGCGACAGTGGACTTCTTCAGCAAACCGAAGAAGCCCCCACTCTGATCACTTCATTCACTGCTATACAAAAGGTGCCTGGCACCTTTTCCTCGCACACTGTAGTGTAATAGAGTGTCTGGAACCTTTTAGTGGTCTTGGTTTTTAACCAGTTCAAAAGAGCCGGTTTCGATATTAAAAACTACCTGATCCTGTTTAGCCGGATCGTTCACATCCGGTTCGGCTTTTCGTGTTATAAAACCAATGGGCTGGCGCACTGTTGGAGCCTCCACCTCGGCCTTTGGTGGCAGAAATCCGATGGGATCCATGGCTTCCGGAGCGGCGGGTTCTTCAAACTCAACCATCTCACGAATGGATTCTTCCATTTCTTTTATCCGAATTTCTTCCATTTCCTTTTCGCGTACATGGCGGGGCGTTTCACCAAAACCAACAGGTCGAGATTCTACAACTTCCGAATGAAAACTCTCCGATGATTCATCACGGCCAAAACCAATGGCTCGACGTGTTTGAGCGGCTTCGCTTTTGGCTTGTAGTTCACTGACTTCAATATTCATTCGATTATTTATAGCAGCCTCCATGGCATTGTTACCAATCCCAAAAGTCTGTTGTAACTGCTCGATCAAGTGACCCACCACTTCTGATTTGACTGATTTTGCTAGCGGCGAAATTTCCATAAAATTCATTTGAATAATGTTATCGATTGCCAAGTCCATCACTCGATTACTCATCACCACAATATTATGAATGGCATGATTGGCTTCAGTGAGACTCTTCGCTTCTTGTAAATCCCTTTTCACGAGATCCAAGGTTCCCATGGGCCCCTCTTCATAAATCAGCTCCAGCGGATGAGGCGCCTCATAGATTTCTGAGCAGTTGACCTGGGCAAAGCCAGAAATGCTGAAAAGAGTGATAATTAAACATGTTAAGCTAAAATTGATAAGTCTCATGGCTCCCCCCAGTACGGAACTGTAGGGGTGATATCATAAAGTTTTCTAATAAACTCTGATTATTTAAACATATGAATAACTTATAAAATTTCTAGGGCTTGGAAAATAAAACTCTATCCTATTTTCAAAAAACGCACCCTTTCGGGTGCATTGTTTTTAGTAATTGTCCCGAAGCGGTGGAGTCGATCCATCATCATCATGGGGGTTACTTCCATCAGTACCATCGTCATCGTCGGTGGGAAGTGGAACTGGATCTCCTGTGGAAATACCAACATCGTCTCCATCGAGATCAATCGCGGGGTGGTTGGTTCGCTCCATCGCCCCTCCTGGGCAACGATCGTCTTCATTGACTTGAAAGATAAGATCAACGGCCAGATTAAAATAACTTTGCTCTCCATCATAACCTTTACCAAACTCGAGGTGATGGGCAATTTCACCAGGACTGTCCAGTAGGTAACCATAAGGCCCAGCCATCAACACAGCCGAGCGCATATGAGTCCCATTACCAAAAGCATCTTCTTCATTCGCGTGCACAATATGACAAGCGTTGATCGCAGCAATACCATGCTCGCGCAGACTTTTGATTTCACCAACTTCACTCACTCCATTGCGGTTTTGATCGACCCAGATTTTTAATTTTTCAGAGTAAACGTCACCATCCCATGGACCAACGTAACGGTTTTCAACATAATCCGACTCGCAGTCCTTACCAGCAAAGGCTTGTAGAGCAGCAAATCCGTTCTCATAGGTTTTACCGCCGACAATAATATTGTCGCCAAACATCTCTGTGGAACTGGTGACAACACCGTCCTCTCCTGGAGCGACGAGGAAACCATCAGTGGCTGTTAAACGCACGTCCATGTTGACACGAGGGTCAGGGTCACTGCCTTGATTGTGATCCAAGTACTCACCACCCAACCAAGAGGTTCGATGAGCTTGCCCCTGTTGATCCACATCTTCCAAAGCGGCCATGTTAAAATAAGTTCCCCAGCGCAGACTGGACGTCTTAACTCCATCACCGTCAAGATCGATAACGATGGGCGTGTACTGAGACGACAACATGGTTCCATCCACATCGTGGGACAATATATTTTCCATCAATTGAACGGCTCCATTGATTGGATCAAAATCGTAACCATTCACATTAACTGGCAGACTGATATTCTTTGTCACATCGTAAAAATTCTCATGAACTTTGCAAATATTAAGGATGTTATCGATTGATGAGTCAATCTCATGCCCACGAACCGTGTCTTCTTGCAAACGAACAACATCATGTTGCAATTGCTCAGATCGCAAATCGGCGACATAAAGCTTAATTATTTGAGGTTCGTCATTGTCATAACTAGGCACCTCTTTAAAAAGTCTATTGGCGAACTCACCGGCAAAAGCTTGTCCTTTCTCGCAACGTCCCGTCGCGCAGTAGCCATAGTACATATAGTGAATCATGTGCGTCAGATAGCTCAACTTTGCATTCTTACCGGATTTTTTGGCCACTAATTCAGGAGAAAGAACTAAGTCTTCTTCAGTGACATTGATAAAGTCATACTTTCCATTTGATATATGAAAATTATCAGGACTGACGTGGATGGTCGAAAAGAAGCATTTTTCACCGGTGCTGTACTGGCGAGCGACTTCGTTGTTATCAGCCTCGTAGTATGCATGTTTTTTTCCATATTTCGAAGACAGCTTTCCTCCCACTGGAATATAGCTGACTCCGCCATTGCTTTCGCTAAGAATGGCGCGCTTGTTAGCCCACTTGGCCAGGACGTCGTGTTTCCGTCCAAAAGAATAGGAGAATTTAACGGGGACCGTTTGTCCAGTCAGGTCCGCGGCGGCCTCGTTCAAAGCCATTTGCTTTTCCATTTCATAAAGGCCGGGTGTCTTACAATCACGAATCGGCACTTCCAAAGCTTCCGAAAGGGTGTCTACATGAAAGGGGCGACTGGCGGGGAGGGCGTCATCTTGACTTATGACATCTCCCACGACATCGTGGACATTAAAGTTATTAACAAACGCTGAGGATTGGAGGGCGCGAACTTCGGCAGCAGAAGGACCCGATCCTGAATCACAACCGGTTAAAAAGGCTAAAGATCCAAGTACACCCAGAAACCATGACATGGTTTTATTTAAATTCATAACTCACTCCACACGTTAAAGTACAACATCGTTATCTGAGTGAGAGTTCAAAATGCAAATCAGTGACGTGATCAAGAAGTACCCATGGATCGGTGTCCGGTCGTAGTACTCTAAAGAAATTTTTAGAAAAAATCGAAATTTCGCGCCAACCTGAAACAAAAAAGGCCGTTTTTGCCAACAATTAGACACTATTTTTTGCTTTTCAAGACCAACGTCTCGTTTAACCAATGGTGCCATAAGTGTTTGTTTTCTTGCACCTTTTTCGAGCACTCAAGACAATAGAGGAATGAAAAACTCAATTCTACTATCCGTTCTCATCCTTTTTTCCGTTAACAGTTTTGCCACCGATGAATATCTTATAAAGGTCGCAGACCCCATCGAAGATTCTACTATTCGTGGTTTAAAAAAGGTTCGAGACAATCTGTACGTCGTTTCCAAAAAGAGACTACCTTTACTACGTCAACAACTGCGTATTGCTGAGATCAACCCCAATCACAAAATCATTCCGTATAATGTTCCCGATGATTTACTCAGTGAACAATGGGGCATTCAGAATTTGGGATCTTCTGGAGTCGATGCCAACATTGTTCCAGCCTGGCTTAAAACAACCGGTTCGAAAGATGTGGTGGTGGCGATTACTGACACCGGAATGGACATCGATCACCCCGACTTGAAAGACAATTTGTGGAAGAACACCACCGAGATTGATGGAATCGCCGGCGTAGATGACGATGGCAATGGTTTTATCGACGATTTTCACGGCTGGAACATGGCCGAAAACAGCAACGTCATTTATGATCAGCAACGGCATGGCACCCATGTGGCAGGGATCGTTGGCGCCCGCGGCAATAACGGCACCGGATTGGTCGGAGTGAATTGGGAAGTCAGCTTGATGGCCATTCCTTTTATTCATCGTAGCAAAGACACCACTGTTGCCGATGCGATAAGAGCCATTGACTACGCCGTTGAGAACGGAGCCCATATCATCAACGCCTCATGGGGTACTGATTATGACCCCGCCGAAGTAGCAGAGTTTACTCTATTGTCCGAAGCCATCCAACGAGCCGCAGACAAGAACGTGATTTTTGTCGCAGCCGCTGGAAACTCCGGACACAACAATGATTTCAATGGGAGTATTCCCGCAAGCTTATCCAATTCGAATATTCTATCGGTCGGTGCAATAACACGAAATGGTTGGCCTCCTGGTTTTTCAAATTACGGAGCCACCTCTGTCGACGTCTTCGCCCCTGGTTCGACCATCAAAAGCACCTTACCTGGTGGTTACTATGGAAACCTTAACGGGACTTCGATGGCCGCCCCCTTTGTTAGTGGAGTCCTAGCATTGTTGCTTGCTGTGGAACCCGATTTATCCGTCTCGCAAATGGTGAAGCGCGTGACCGATACCTGCCAAGAAAACTCCAACCTGACAAACTCCTGTGTGTGCAAAGGTCATATCGACGCCGATCATGTATTAAGTCCGTAAATAAAAACCCCAGCGTTGGGAGACGCTGGGGCGAAGACACTGACGACAGAGACTGGAGCTTTCTTACTACCAGGTGATCTGAGCCATCTTTTTATCAAAGTGAACCGTTGAAAGCGGGTTTTGAGGTCGTGAAAGTTCGGCCGCACGAACACCGCTTTCTCCGATGGCGTAAACCACATCATCAGCAAAAAAGCTTCGGCGCACAGTGGATTGATTATTGATATGACTGAACATATCGGTCATATCCAACTCTCCAGTGAATTGAATGTCTTCTTGACTGACCTTAAAAAGAAGAAGGGCACTCGCCTCATTTTGGGTTGTCGCGGGAATCGCCAACACACCTTTATCGCGGTAAAAGCTAAAGGCTTTGTGTTCATAAGTGGCTTCTGAAGAAACATTTTTCTTAAAGAGTAGGCTCTTCACTTCACGGGGGTGGGCGAAGTTGCTGACATCGAAAACAGAGAGTTTCATGCCTCGAGCTCGGCCTGTTTTAGGATCGGCATCTTTACCGATCGTTAGAAGGTGAGTGGAGTCCAATTTGTGAATGTAAGTCGAGAATCCTGGAATCTTCAACTCGCCAACCACTTGCGGCTTCTTCGGGTTAGACAAATCGAGTGTGTACAAAGGATCCACTTGGCGAAAAGTCACAACGTAACCTTTATCCCCATCGAATCGAACACTGTAAAGTCTCTCTCCACGACCCATCTCTGCTGACTCGCTCACTTTGACCAACTTTCGACCACTTTGTTTCAAAATGTGAATGCGACTCACTAGATTCCATTGGCCCTTTTCATTTTTCT
>CBDUOS010000159.1:0-5739 GCA_965368905.1 uncultured Bdellovibrionales bacterium
CCGAACGCCACATCTGTTGTGACGTGAATGGGCTCACTCGAGTGTAACGTCGACCACTCTGTGTACAACTACGAGTACGAGCCGGTTCAGGTTGTCTACGACCACATCGACCTGTGGGACATGAGTTAATCTCTTCAACCACTTCTGGAGTTGGCAATCGATCATCTGATGGCGTTGGTGCAGGTTCAGCTGAAGCTGATCGACACCAGCTTAAGCCAGCTGCCAGTCCAATCGCTCCCCCTATTAAAAGTGGAAAAATGATCGCTGCTTCTGCTTTCTGAATAAATAGTTCTTCTAAATTAAAAGCATTGTTTTTAGTAGCCGTTTCCACCTGGTTCAAATAAGCCTGAAAACTCAAACCCTTTTTGAACTCTATGGGTGTGCCGTTCACTGTGAACTTCCTAAATGAGCCAGATACAGGCTTAACATAAGCTTGCACTTTTCCGTTCACTCGAAATCCAATAGAATCGCCCTGCACTTCGTAGCGCCAATCCCATTTCTCTGTAATTTTTTTCAGTTTCACAAACTCGTAAGAGATTTTGCGGTGATCCTCATCCGTTGTAAAGATCATCTTAAGCTGATCTTCCATAAGGTCGACTGTTGCGACTTCGTTGGCTCTTTTGAGCTTCACATTGTCATATTGTGCGCTCGCAAACGCCGTCTGCACGACAAGGCAGATACTGGCAAATGATGTTAAAAATAGCTTGAATGATTTCATGGCTCTTCCCTTTGTTGTTAAGAGATCAATTAATAATGCTACGAATTCTTTTCGGACAGACGAAATACAGACTTTAGCCATCAAGCACCTAAACTGGACCATCGGCTGGCTAAAAAGACCAACAGAGCTCTCTCTTATTTCGCGGATTTTTCTGTTTTATCGTGGCCTTTTACTTGCTGGCATTGGCTCTCACCTTACGTCCGGCCGTTTTGACTTTTTCGGCACTGTTTAGGCTGCTGCTTGTTTTTTCTCTGTAGCTTCAAGGTATACAGAAATATAACTGTTAATCATCTTATCGACAGTAAAGAAAGATTCAAAGCGTTTGCGTGCGGCTTCTCCCATCAGCTGTCTCTGCTCATGATTGTTGGCCAACTCATTCATCGCTTTGGCCAAACCATGATGATCTTTTGGCATCACTTCGAGCCCGGTGACCCCTTGGTCATTCACCCAGGGCACACCGGAGTAAAGCTTAGTTGTAATCACGGGTTTTCCACAAGACATAGCCTCGATCAAAACAATTCCAAAGGCTTCGGCTTCGTTGATTGAAGGAAGGACTAAAGAGGTACAACCATGCATATAGGCCGCGAACTCCTTGTCATCTTCCACCTTTCCAACCATGCGCACTTGGTCTTGCAACCCCAGATCTTGTGCTAACAGGTACCAGGCTTCCCAGCGTGGCCCATTTCCTAGAATCACCAACTTTTGCTTCACCTGGCGCATAGCATGCAATAAAACATCCACACCCTTATAAGGAATCAGACGTCCTACGAATAAGAAATAGTCTCCCAATTCGTCCTTGATTTTCTTTAAGTGGGCATTGATTTCCATGGTGCGCTCAGCGTGTTTGGCGCGTACGCCAAACGGAATCACTTCGCACTTGTCTTTAAAGGGCTGCAGAGTCTGTGAATATTCCAAAAGATTGGGCGTCGAAACAATAATTTTGTTAGCTCGCTCTAGTAATCGATCGCGCACAGGCTGGTAAGCCTTATGAAAAAGTTTCTTCTGAACCACATCAAAATGATAAGTCACCACCAAAGGCTTCTTCTGATCTTGCAACAGAAAAGACAATTCCGCTAACGGGTTTGGCATATGAACATTAACCACATCGGCCCACCGCAGCCACTTTTTGGCTTGCCACATAAAACTGAAAGAGAAAGGCTGTGAAAATGCCTCACCAAAACGAGGCAAACGAATCACCTTAACGCCTTCCACTTCTTCTTCGACATAATTGCGCTCATAATTACAACTGAGCACCACCACTTCGTGACCCGCTTGCACTGAACCTGTTCCTAATTCCAAAATGCCTTTTTCTATTCCGCCTTTAACTGGCTCATAGTATTTTGCGATATGTAGAATTCTCAAAGAAAACTCACCTTGTTATGATTTTTTTTGCTTGCACTTAATTATCGACAGATTGAAATAAAACATAAAGTGATTGTGAAATTCTTTATCTTTGTTTCAGAGTGTTTATTGTCTAGACGAATGACCTAAAGATAGGTTGTCTTCATTTCTTCAAAAGCAGAGATCATTTTTTCTCGCACTTCGATCTTCAATTTTTTCATATCTTCGAGGGGAACCCCGGCAGTTTCAATGGCAGGCAGAAAACGAATCCCGATTTTTCGTTTCCAGCGATCCTTGTTCAGCAAGATTGTCCCCTTAGGCAAAGCTCGATCTACACCACATAAAACAACAGGAACTAGAGGCATTTTTGCATTGATCGCGAAAATAAAGGGGCCTGACTTAAAATCTTTGATTTCGTCACCGACCCGGCGCCCACCCTCCGGAGCTAAGGCAAAGGCCTCTCCTTTTGCCACGCGCGCTTCGGCCTCTTCGTAGACCTTCATCACTTTTTTTCGATCTTCTCGGGTAATGGGCAGGGTTCCCGAAAGCTTGATTGCGTAGCCAAATATAGGAATTTTAAAAAGTGATGCTTTTGAACCAAAGCGAAAACTCTTAGGTGATTGGCTGAACAAAACAGGAATATCCATATGACTGCTATGCGTGAACAAATACAGAAAACCTCTGTCTTTGGGGACATTCTCAATCCCCTCAACCACAGGAACAATGCCCCCGAGACGCACCATCAGACCACACCAGATTGGGCCAATAAACAAATCCACCCATTTCCTGGGCATTCGCAAAACTAAAAGACTGATAACGAAGATGGAGCAAAAAAAAGTATGAACAGCGATGAACACCACCATAAAAAGAGAGCGTAAAAATGCGAAAATTGCCACCATATCCGTAATATGCGGCGAACTAGCCTTAAGGTCAATCAAAGCTTATCTCGACCCAGGTCTTAGTTTCCTGGCTGGGCTTAACAAATCCCAACAGTGATCCGATATGAGACTTAGAGGAAAAAACACCATGACTTTCGCAGATATAACCTCAAAATTTCTTGAACTGATCAACCACGCTTTTTTCAAGCTGGGGAATCAGGAGATCTCAATCAAGATCGTGATCGTGTTTTGTGCCCTAATTTTTGGGTTCTCTTGGCTTTCGAAATGGATTGAGCGTTTTATCCATAAAACTCTTCTTTATAAAGACATCGATCCAGGAATCAAAGGCTCTATTGAGCGATTCTCTCGCTATCTGGTTTTGTCCATTGGGATATTGATCAGTTTAGGCTCCATCGGAATCAACCTTTCCAGCCTTACCGTGTTTGGTGGAATCGTCGGGGTCGGAATTGGTTTCGGTTTACAAAATATCACGCAAAATTTCATGTCAGGGATTATCATTCTCATGGAACGCCCAATTAAAAAGGGCGATATCGTACAAGTGGGGCAAACCTCGGGACGAGTTCTCGACATTAAAGCGCGTTCCACCCTGATCCTCACCCGTGATGATGTGGTGATGATTGTTCCAAACTCTGATTTTATCACCAAACAAGTGGTGAACGACAGCTTCTCTGGCGATAAGCTGCGCTTATCGATTCCAATTGGAGTCGCCTACGGATCTGACGTGGACCTTGTAACAAAAGTGCTTATGGAAGTGGCAACTAATCATGACAAGGTTTTGAAGTCTCCGCCACCGACAGTCGTTCTAGCCAATTTTGGTGAATCTTCATTGGACTTTAAATTGCGCATCTGGACCCAAGAACTTTGGTTCTTTGATCTCTTACTTTCTGAGATTCGCTACGAAGTGGTGCGGAAATTTCGTGAAAATGATGTCACGATCCCCTTTCCCCAGCGCGATCTACACGTCAAGTCGGTGTCCCCAGAAACAGGGTGGAATGGCAAAACTCAGCGAGGCGCTTAATTTTTTGGTGACTCGATACAGCAAATACTGATTTATAGAGGATAAAAGGACAAACTTAAACACATCAACAATTCGAAAAAGAGGAGGAATTGTGAAAAAGTTTTTCGTGCTTTCTGCGGTTGTACTTAGCTTAGGTGCATGTAGCTCAGCGGAAAAAGAGCCAATGAATGATGCAAGTGACAAGAAAGAGATGACTGATTCGAAGTCAGACGACTCAAAAGAAGCGGCAAAAAGTGAAAACACGGAAATGTCTGCCAGCAAAACTTCTTGCACACTTGATAAAGACACTCGAGTGATCGAAGTGAAAAAGACCGAAGCTGGAGGCTGTGAACTTTTCTATACGAAGTTTGGAGAGTCTAAATCTGTGGCTTCATCTGGGTTTGGAACCCAATATTGTGAAGAGGTAAAAGACCGAATCCAATCCAACTTGAATAAAGCCGGATTTACGTGCCAGTAACCTCCTCCTACAAAAAAATGGGACGAACCTTCGGGCTCGTCCTTTTTTTTGTCTTTTTAACGATGACAACCAACCAGGCCTCGGCCGCTCCTTCGAAGTGGGCCATCGGCCTTGGAACAGGTTGGTTGAGTGACTACCCCGGAGCCGCTCAAGGAAGAATTCGCTTTCTCCCTTTCCCCGTCTACCGCGGGACCATGTTACGACTGGACCGAGTCTCAGGAGTTTCTGGAGCCGTTTTTAATAACTCGCGCTTGGACTTTTCTTGGAACTTCATTTTTCAATTCCCAACAAACTCATCGTCAATTCCCGTGCGTAACGGTATGCCCAATTTGGATTGGGTTCTGAGTTTGGGTCCACAGTTGAAATATTATATATTCGCCAACCAATCCCATCGATTCTTTTTTCGCATGCCAGTTCGATTTAATACCTGCACCAATTTTTCAACGCGCACGCAATTCTGTGGCGTTGTATTCAACCCAGGATTTCGACACGCAATATGGTTGCGAAATTGGGGTGAGGTCACTTTTCGCTGGGAAGCCTTTTCTCAGACTAGCGAATACCAGCAATACTTTTACGAAGTTCAAAACCAATTCGCCACACCCAACCGCTCTACCTACCATGCGCAGGCTGGCTTCCTGGGTTTTGTTTATGGATTTTTCCACTCCCTGCCCTTCGATGGCTGGGAAGTCTCAAGTTCTGTAAATCTTTACGACTACAGCCTGGCCGTCAATCAAGACAGCCCCTTGTTTGTTCATAAAACAAACTATGCATTTTTCTTAGCCTTCGTTTTTGATATCGATGTGATTTAATTATTGTACGATTTTCAAGGAATGAGAAAAGAAAGTCTTTTCTGGCAACCCCTTAGAAACAGTCTTCAACTTATGAAACTTCCCTTCGGTACCGACATCGAGAGTGACATAGTTCCATTCACCATCAACGGCTCCCACACGAAGATCATTTTTATGCTTTTCCAGTGCATCGTCGTAAACAGAACTGTGAATCGGGCTCGATGTGATCTCATAGGTCTGATGACCTATCATTCCCTTTGAGATCTTCATGATTTCAGTTAAATGACGGTCTCCAGAGATAAACAGCACAGGAGCCTTTATATTCTTAACTTGGTTTTTGAATTCTTTGAACGCTTTGGGGTGAGTCCCTTCAAAAGACTCAAATGGATGGTAACCTCCAAAGAACTGATCCCCACTGATCAGCCAGTTCAATGAGTCCTTTCGAAATTGCTTCAGAGCCCAATTCACCTGCTCTTGACCAAAATGAAAGCGGGCTGTTTGAGCCGATTTAGGGGCTC
>CBDUOS010000160.1:0-5687 GCA_965368905.1 uncultured Bdellovibrionales bacterium
ATCTTGAAGGGTGTACTTTACATTGGTGGTTCGAATCAGAAAAGAAAGTTGCTCAGCTCTTCGATGGTGCAAACCATGTGTCGCGATGACTTCTCTAGAATTTACTCGGTCTATATTAAAACCAATCAGAATGTCAGCTGTGGCTCGAACTCCTTAGACTATGTCTATATTGGTGAGGCTCGCTCTGGAGGCGGTGGAGACCGTGTTTACAACTTGATGAGTTATCTCTATAACAATGTGATCAATGGCTCAGATGGGGCCGCCTACTTGCACTGCTATTACGGTGTTCATGCTTCAAACACGATTGCTCAAATGGCATTGATGCAGTTTTGTGGCATTTCAAAATCTCAAGCCAAAAAGAACTGGGATGTCATCGACATCTACGACTCGCTTGGAGACAAAGGACGTCGTCGTCAGTTTGAAAAAATTGATGCTTTCCAACCCTATTCAGAATTCCAATTGTCAGCAGATCAAAGAAATAAAATCTGTTATTAAAAACGACTAGTGGCGGATAAATTTGAACTTCTTGCCGTCCCAGTAGTAAAGAAGTGAAGAACTTTGGTAGGCCTCAACTTTAAAAGCTGTGGCCTTTGCTGGTACTTTATTGAATTGGTGTTCATGATCATTGGCCGTCAAAATGTAATAAGGCCACTGCCCTTCGACCTGACCATTTTTATCTTTGACTCCGAGATTTGGAATTTTCCAACGCTTGATAGGATTGAGAACGTACTTGTCCCCGGAAGAGACCAGAGCGACCACTTCGATGAAGGCTTTCCCTTTTAGGCGAATGGTCCCCATGATGACAGCATCTTGTTTTTTGTCCTTGTTAAGATCTAAAAGATTCACCATCGGTGTTTGATCTTTCCTGCTTTTAAAAATGTGTTGAATTTCTTTGGGGAATCGTTCTTGGGTAAAAGCTTGAAACGAATGATATTGGGCCAGTTTGTTTTCGATGTCTTTTCCAAGCTTTATTTCGACAGACTTTTTCGATTTCGTCATGATGGGTTCTTGCAGGGCGAACGCGAGGGAGGGGATTAGAAAAAGTAGAAGGAATGTGAAATTTCTCATTGGCTCACCTCAATGGGCCCCATGTCTTCAGGGGTGGCTCGATCTCTGCGATCACAGGTATCATAAAAAATATGGCCGTCAATGTAACGTCCTTGTGAAGGATTGCCGCTGGCATCAAAACATTGCCACCCAGGGGTAACGCCAGGGGTGTGATAGTGGGATGCAAAGTGTTCATTCAATCCTTCGAGCACATCACGGACCGGTTGGTAGCAGCGTTGGTAGTTTTGTCCTTCAACTATTTCTTCCCCTTCGCCATCCAAGGTCCAAGTGTAATGGGCCACCATACGACCGCTTTGGGTGCGCCCTTGGAACCAAACCACATCACATATTGAGTCTGGGTAGCTGTCCATTCCCATTCGCGTTTTGACGGTTGCGGCCACTGCAAACCGACCTTCGTAGCCGATGATTCGGTTTTGTCCATTTTCATAGACCACGTTGGATTCATGGTGACAGTTGCACATGAGGCATTGAAAGGGGTCTCCCGTATTCGATGAGCAGTTGAGGCGCCCCGAGGGAACACCAGTAAGATCATCTTCGTCCCGTACGAAATCCCGTCGGTCAGCTGTGGTTAAAATAGGGTCGGGACGAGTGCCAGAAGTGAGATCAACCGGTTTCGCCAGTTCCACCTCAGTACCATCCGAGTTGATCATATAAAAACGGGAGCGGTTGTAGACGGGGACACGATCGGTTCCAACGACATTGCCTTCAGCATCTCGAATCTCTTGGGTTTCGTAGCGAATGTCAGAATCGCCTAAAGCTGAATTCTCTCCCTCGCGAGCCATATAGCGAAGAGCGACGTATCGAGTTTCTCCTTGGGAATTTTGGAAAGGGTAGAAGTCGCAACCCGGGCTTCCAGGGCTACCGGGAAAAGAATAGTTGCATGTTCCTAAAGGGGGATGGATCAGAGGGTTCCCTGCGCCTCCACCAGATTCTGCGCGCCAAACTTCCAAGGTGGGTTCAAGAAGAACGCGGCCACCGGCGCCTCGGACAATGTATCTTGCGGGCACATCAAATTGAATGGTATCGGGCATGGACTCCCATGCTCCGACCAGTAAATTACTCTCGGTGAGGCGGCGGATGTTATAATGTTCAGGGTTGCGCACTTCGATGCGAATTGTCTCTTGGCCCCAAAGATTTTGGGAGAACATGAGTAGAATAGAAAAAAAGAACCGCACCAACATGATCTTTAAATTATAGAACAGTTATGCGGTTAGGTTAAAGCAGAGGGTGCCAAACCCGACTAAGGCTGGATTAAAGGAAGGCTCGCCCTAGATCGAGTTTTTATTATTCAACAGAACTTATCGCGCGAACCACATCATCTATACTGTGAGCAAAGACATAACAGTGTGACAATCGACTTGCAGCCGTTGTGCAGGCAGGACCTCGGGCAATATGTATACTCCTTGGAACGGCTCCGACATAGCAAACTAAGACGTCATTCAGTTTGATGGCTTCTTTGTAGGAGCAAAGCCCATTGCCAGTACGATAGGTCAAAGCTGGAATAGTTTCTCGGTCACTGTAGTACTCGTGGCTGGAAAGGTATTGGTCCATTAATCCTGAGGGGCGTGGTAACTCACTGGGGTGATCCTGCATCTCGAGGATGTTATGAATTTTAACCTGCCCAGCAATCGCTCCAATCAAACTGGGATTGTAAGGAAGTTCAATAACCTGATCGATTCCGGCATCACTCAGTTGTTGGAAAAGCTCAGTCCTTGATTTAAATCCACTTCGATTGGCCCAAGCCATTGAGCCAATTAAAAAACAGGTTATAAAAATGAAAGCTTTAGTCTTTGTGAATTTCATTTTGCCCTCCATTCGAGCTATGACCACAATTCGTGATCACAACCTGTACAAGAGCAAGATCTGGGCTCAAATGGGCAATTGTGCCAACTCCTATGATATCAAGGGGTTAGTCTAAAGAGGCGAGCGAAAACTGAACTTTAGGTTTAAAAAAAATTCAGAGTGTATGCCGTAATTTGTTGATCAATCCTGGCACAAGAGCATTCCGCTTTTCTGGCAACCACAGTTATTGAATTGTGGTGTTGGGAAACTCAATAAGCCTCCTTTTTTCAGGTGGTTAGAGAAAGGGGTAATATCCCGATTTATTGCCTGCGCCCTTTTCTATTGGTTCAGAATACGTTAAAAGGGTCTCCATGAATCTGATCCTATTGAGAGTTGCCAGTAGGCAGCCTAGAACCGATGGAATATTGAAATGAAAACAGTGGTTATCATTCCGACATACAACGAGAAAGAAAACATCCAGGCGATCTCTGAGGCCATTCTCAATGAGCTGCCGGAACTGTCAATTTTGGTGGTGGATGACGGGTCTCCCGATGGAACGGGTGATATTGTGAAATCCATGCAAGTGGAGAACTCAAATATTCATTTAATTGAAAACTCAGGAAAAGGTGGTTTGGGTAAGGCCTACCTACAGGGATTTCAATGGGCCATTGAAAATGATTTTGAGGCTTGCGTGCAAATGGATGCCGACTTCTCGCATCGACCAATTGATTTGGTTCGGTTGGTGAAAGCTCTGCCCGAAAATGACTTTGTTATTGGATCTCGTTACGTCAATGGCGGAGCCACAACCAACTGGGCTTGGTATCGAAAGTTAATCAGTCTTTTTGGTAGTTTTTATTCTCGCATTATTTTGGGTTACCCTATCCATGATTGGACGGGTGGTTTCAATGCCTGGAACATTCAAGTTTTGAAAAAGTTGGCGTTATCTGACGTGCGTTCCGAAGGTTACAGTTTTCAAATCGAGATGAAGTATCGTGGAATGAAAAACAAGTTTCAAGTGAAGGAAGTTCCCATCACCTTTGATGAAAGAAGAGAAGGTGCCTCTAAAATGTCTTTGAAAATTGTCATTGAAGCCTTTTATCGGGTTTGGCAAATTCGTTTTTTGGTGTAGTTAATGGAAATTCAGCAACTCAAATCGGATGTTGTCGACAAAATTGCCGCGGGTGAAGTGGTTGAACGTCCCTCACATCTTTTGAAAGAGCTTTTAGAAAATAGTATCGATGCCGGTGCCACCGAGCTAGAGATTGAAGTCAGCGAAGGTGGTAAAAACCTTTCCGTTCTAGACAATGGCAAGGGAGTCCTTAGCGGTGAATTGCCTTTGGTTTTTGCGAGGCATGCCACCAGTAAGATCCAAGAGTCTGACGATCTGTGGAAGCTTTCTACTTTTGGCTTTCGCGGAGAAGCGCTAGCCAGCATCTCCTCTGTGAGTCGTTTGGACTTTATCTCTCGCCGACAGGGAGAGCCTAAGGCCTATAAAATTCACTGTGAATTTGGCAACGTTGGTGATGTCATTGAAACTTCAATGCAAGAAGGGACATGGGTGCAAGTCTCTGACTTGTTCACCAATATACCGGCGCGTCTAAAATTCTTAAAATCTGATTCCGCAGAGGTCACTCAAATTAAAAATGTTGTAAAAGCCATGGCCTTAAAATATCCGGCGATTCAGTGGAAGCTTAAGGTCAAAGGCCAATTGGTGTATATGTGGCAGGCAGAGGATAGCTTGTTAGAACGAGCCAAAAAAGTTTTAGAAACGGATCGTCTTTATGAGAACACATTTGAATATGAAGGTTTTAAATCACATGTGATTTTTTCGGACCCTTCGACCGTAGTGCGTGTTTCACGGCAAATTTGGACCTTTGTGCAAAACCGTTGGGTACAGGATCGTGGTTTGCAAGCGGCGGTCATGGAGGCCTATCGGAGCTTGTTGATGCACGGTCAGTATCCAATCTGTTTTGTTTCAGTTCAATGCCCTCCAGACGAAGTTGATGTAAATATCCATCCGACAAAATCAGCTGTAAAGTTTGTCGATGCCAAGAAGGCCTTTCGAGTGGTTCACTATGCTTTACGAGAGGCCATCGAGAAGGCACCTTGGCACTCAGGGGGATCGCAAGAGAAACCTGTTGCTGTCGACGCTCCTAGATATGTAGAGACGAATCAGAGTTTCCAAGACTCTTCTTTTACAAAAACACAATTCAAGCAAAAGCAGGTGAGCCCTGTCAGACATCCTCATGATCCTCCCACTTACCAGTCTGGCGAATTGACTATGGCCGATTTGAAAGCGGCGGCAGTGCGCGAGACCGAATCGTCTCTAGATTCTATCCTTGGAGACTTGGAAGCGGAAAAGGCGGCTCCAGTGGAAGTTCGTGAGGGCTTTTGGTCACAGTTGCAGGTGATTGGGCAAGTTGACCTCACGTATATTGTAGCACAAACCCAAAGTAAGATGATCTTGGTGGATCAGCATGCGGCTCACGAGAGAGTGGCCTTTGAGCGTTTAATGAAGTCGTGGAATGTTGGAGACATTGAGGTGCAAAGTCTATTGCTTCCGATCACTGTCGATATGGAAGAAGCCGAAGTGGAGGCTTTGCTATCTGTGCAAGAGGATTTGAAAACCATGGGTGTTGAAATTGAGCAGGAAGGCCCGGCCAGTTTAGCGATCGCTTGTCTTCCTAGTATCATAAAAGAAAAAGGATTGGTCGAGGCCTTGCGAAGGCTAGCTACCGAAGTGATGGAAAAAGGGGGAAGCTTCGCCCTTGAAAAGACCATAGGTGATATCTTTGCTACCATGGCCTGTCACTCGGTGGTGCGTGCTGGACAAGCCT